>JALWMN010000138.1 GCA_027083895.1 Campylobacteraceae bacterium | reverse complement strand
GGCTTAGAGGCTGTTAGAAAGCGTCCTGGAATGTATATTGGAGATACCTCTATAAAGGGACTCCATCACCTAATTTATGAGGTTGTCGATAACTCTATCGATGAGGCGATGGCAGGATACTGCGATACGATTCGCGTTACTCTAACAGCAGATGGGTCAGCCATTATCGAAGATAATGGTCGGGGTATTCCAGTTGCTGAGCACCCAACAGAGAAGATCCCAGCTGCGACAGTTGTTTTAACGGTACTGCATGCTGGTGGTAAGTTTGATAAGGATACCTACAAAGTCTCTGGCGGTCTGCATGGGGTTGGTGTTTCGGTTGTGAATGCACTCTCAAAGAAGCTTCATATGACAATCTATAGAGATGGGAAGATCCATGAGCAGTGGTTTGAGAAGGGGATTCCACAAACACCACTTGAGATTACAGGTGATTCGCCAAGAAAGACTGGAACAAAGATAGAGTTTTGGCCAGATGAGACGATTTTTACTGAGACAGTTGAGTTTAAGAAAGATATTCTTTTAACTCGATTTAGAGAGCTAGCTTACCTAAATCCAAAAATTACAATTATCTTTAAAGATGAGCGAGATGGAACAAGTGAGAAACTCCATTTTGAAGGAGGTATAGCACAGTTTGTTGATGATTTAACAAAAAAAGAGCCACTTAGTAGTACGCAGCTCTTTGAGGGGAAAGCGGATGATATAGAGATGGATATCTCATTTCGCTACCAAAACGCCGACAGCGATAAAGTCTTTAGCTTTGTAAATAATATTAAAACAATCGAGGGTGGTACCCATGAAGCTGGCTTTAGAGCGGGGTTAACAAGGGCAATCTCTAATTATATCTCTAAAAATGCCAATGCAAAAGAGCGAAATACCAAAATTAGTGGCGAAGATACGAAAGAGGGGCTTGTAGCGATTGTTTCTGTACGAGTACCAGAGCCGCAGTTTGAGGGGCAGACAAAAGGGAAGCTTGGAAGCAGCTATGTGCGTCCACTTGTGCAGAAGTTTGTTTATGAGAAGATGAATAAGTATCTCGAAGAGAATCCAATAGAGGCTAAAGCGATTATGGCTCATGTGCTTTTAGCTGCAAAGGGGCGAGAGGCTGCAAAGAGAGCAAAAGATTTAGTAAAACGAAAAGATTCGATGAGTGTTGGGACACTCCCTGGAAAGCTAGCTGATTGCCAGAGTAAAGATCCTGCTGAGAGTGAACTCTACCTTGTGGAAGGGGATAGTGCAGGCGGTTCTGCCAAGCAAGGAAGAGATAGAGTATTCCAAGCGATTCTGCCACTCAAGGGGAAGATACTCAATGTCGAAAAGGCACGACTCGATAAGATCTTACGATCAGATGAGATTAAGAATATGATTACTGCTCTTGGTTGTGGGATTGGTGATGAGTTTAATGAAGAGAAGCTTCGCTACCATAAGATTATAATCATGACCGATGCCGATGTGGATGGGAGCCATATTCAAACACTTCTTATGACATTCTTCTTTAGATTCTTGCGACCAATTGTAGAGAATGGTTATCTCTATATCGCACAGCCACCACTTTATCGCTATAAAAAGGGGAAGAGTGAGACCTATTTAAAGGATGATAAGGCACTTAAAGAGTTTATGATCGAAAAGGGGATAGAGGCGATTGATATCGAGACTCTTGGTAAGAATGATATGATTGCACTCTTTAAACTTGTTGCATACTATCAATTAACACTCAATGAGCTTGATAAACGCTTTGCTATGGCAGAGGTGCTTCGTTATATGATTGAGAATCCAGATATTGCTGGTGAGAGTAATGAAGCCTTAGCTGTTGCATTAGAGAAGAAGATTGCAGAGCTTGGGTATAATATATTAAACCGCTATGTAGATGAAGAGAAGATCCACTACTATGTGCAGACTAATGAGGGGCTAGAGGAGCTCATTATTGATGATACGCTCTTTACAAGTCCATATTATAATGAGGCGATCTATATCTACCAAAAAATAAAAGAGTACCTCAATGAAGAGCTTGAGCAAAGAGATCTGCTTGAGGATTTAGTAAAAATTGAAGAGGCAGCAAAAAAGGGTGCTTATATTCAGCGATACAAAGGGCTTGGAGAGATGAATCCAGAGCAGCTATGGGAGACTACAATGGATCCAACCAATAGAAGATTGCTGCGAGTAAAAATTGAGGATTTTGATAAAGCTAGTGAAGCCTTTACGCTCTTTATGGGGGACGAGGTTGAACCACGCCGAGCCTATATTGAGACGCACGCTAAAGATGTAAAACATCTTGATGTGTAATCTATTTGTGCTTTAGCACAAATAGAAGCGAAGAGCTCAGTGCATAGAGCTTAGAGTTAACAATATGGGTGGCTTCGCCACATTTTTTTGAATGTTTTGGTATTACCTATTATTAGAGGTGCCCTTTAAATTTACTACGATTTATGAGAGTAAATTTCTTGACATAATAGCAATGAAGGTATCTTTAAATAGAGGTATCACACAATTAGCTTTAGGCTCTAAGCTTAATCTGAAAGGTCTTAAATGAAATATGGTGAGAAAGAGATAGTAGAGTTTGATATCAATAAAGAAGAGAATTTTTGGCCAAATGAGCATAAAAAAGATTATGTAATCGATATTGAGCTTCCGGAGTTTATGTGTAAGTGTCCTCGTTCTGGATACCCAGACTTTGCAAAGATATACTTAAGTTATATACCAAATGAGAAGGTGATAGAGTTAAAGGCTCTTAAACTCTATATCAATAGTTTTGCAAATAGATATATTAGCCACGAAGATAGTGCGAATGAGATCTTTGATACACTCTATTCGAAGTTGGAGCCAAAGTGGATGAAGCTTGTTGCCGACTTTAACCCACGGGGAAATGTCCATACAGTAATTACAATCGATAGTGAAAATATGTAGATTTTGTGGGAAAAAATTTCCTTTTTGTAATTTGATACCCTTTTCTTATAGATTTTTCACTATTTTCCCTCTAAAAAATATTTTAAATAGAAATATAATTTGATTTTTTCACACTATAAATGTTATAATCTTCAATATCAATAGAGTTAAAACATTTGCTGTTTTAGCGATAACGATAAAGGAGTGAGAGATGAGTAAACTAGATGATAAAATAGCCCTTTACCAAGCGGAAGCAAAAAAGTTGAATTTAGGTTTAGATGATGAGTATATTGCAAATATTTGTAAATCTTTAGGGCCAGCAATCTATAGAGCTGATACTGAGATTGTTGCTTGCGGTGATAAGTCTGAGTTAGATAGAATAAGAAATAACTTTTTAAAAAAGAAATTGGGACTAAGTGATGATAATGCGAAGCTTGATGAGATGATTCAAAGAGTTTGTGTTAAGCTAGGCACTTCAAATCGTAAAAAGTATAGAGCACTCTTTTATGGATTGTTAGCAAAAGAGGCAAATAGAGAAGATATTTATGCTTAAAGTCTCTTTGTTTGCTCTGCTAGGTAGAGTAGAGTACTTTTTTAAGCCCAAATTTTGTAATAGAATTAGCAAAGATTTGACAAATGCTTTCTTTGAGGGTGTTTGCAAAAATCTTGAGGATAATATTGGGTTAGCTGATGGATAGATTAAATCTTTAAACGAGTAGTGTTGATGAAAGAGAATATTTTATTGATTGGTTTTATGGGGGTCGGCAAGGGGACCATTGCTAGAGCATTTGCTAAAGAGTATGGTGTTTACAATGTTGATACTGATGACTTGATTGAGTCAAAGGAGAATAGAAAAATTAGTAAAATTTTTCAGAAATATGGGGAGAAGTACTTTAGAGATTTAGAGCAAGAGACTGCAAACTGGCTTGAGGCTTGTGTTAAAGGGACTCTTATTAGTTGTGGTGGAGGCTTCTATAAGGTTAAGAATCTTAATAAGATTGGAAAAGTTGTGCTTCTTGATGCCTCTTTTGATTGGATCTATAATCGGCTAAAAAACTCTCCAAATGCAGAGGCAAAACTTGCAAAGCGGCCACTCTTTCAAGATCTAAAAAAGGCAAAAGCACTCTATAAAGAGAGAAAAAAAGAGTATAAAAAGGTGGCTGACTTTATAATTGATGTCGAAGAGAGAAGTGATAAAAAGATACTTAAAGAGTTAGCTAAGATTGCTAAATTAAAATAACTTCTTTAAATAGTAGAGTACTTCTGATATTGTTTTACTTTACTTTTGCTATAATCCTACTAGTAGATTATGGGGTGGAAGTACCCTAAGGAAAAGAAGAGGGCATATGCAGAGTTTTGCAGACTATTTTAATGGTATAGTACCAAAAATCGATACCTTTCATCCTCACTATAATGAGGCGATTGCACATATTCTTTCAGTCAATGGCAAACTCTTTCGCCCACAACTTTTGCTTTCTGTTGTAAAAGCGTATGAGCCAATGCTACTAGAGTCAAGTTATCCTATTGCGGCTGCATTAGAGATTTTTCATACTTACTCTTTAATACATGATGATCTTCCATGTATGGATAATTCACCGCTACGCCGTGGTATAGAGACGCTCCATGTAAAATACTCTGAGGCTATAGCAACGCTTATTGGAGATGGTTTTAATACATATGCTTTTGAGCTTATTGCGAAAGCACCACTTCGTGCAGATGTGCGAATCGATTTAGTAAATATTTTAGCATCAAATGGTGGCTTAGGTGGTATGGTGCTAGGGCAGGCGATCGATTTAGAGTTTGAGAATACCCCTTTGAGACTTGAAGAGGTAGAGATCCTCCATAAGAATAAGACTGCAAAATTAATAGCTGCAGCTTTGCTAATGGGTGCAGTGATCGTTGGGTTAGAGAAAGAGCTTAGAGAGGAGCTTTATGGGTTTGGTTTAGATTTGGGGTTACTCTTTCAGGTGCAAGATGATATATTAGATGTTACTCATAGTGTTCAAGAGGCAGGGAAACCAACAGGTTTTGATGGTGATAAGAATAGCTTTATTAAACTTTTAGGTCTAGAGGGGGCTAAAGAGTATGCTGATAGTTTAGCAAAAAAGATAGAGAGTAGATTTGGAAAGTTTGATGAGCCTCTGCAAAGAGCACTTGCAGAACTTATAGAGGAGTATCTCTATAGACACCAAAAGTAAAGTTTAAATGAGAGTCCTATACGTAGGGTTTGGATTTAAATTTTTATAAAGGTTTATTGATGGTATATGAGCTAGAGAAGAAGATGGCAAATACAATTCGTTTTTTAGCTGCAGATATGATTGAGAGAGCCAAAAGTGGGCATCCGGGTGCTCCAATGGGATTAGCAGATATTGCAGTAGTTTTAAGTAAGCATCTTAAGCACAACCCTAAAAACCCAAAGTGGCTTAATAGAGACAGATTGGTATTTTCAGGAGGACATGCTTCGGCTCTAGTCTATTCTTTACTGTATTTATGGGGATATGATGTTAGTTTAAAGGATTTAAAAGAGTTTCGTCAATTAGGTTCCAAAACGCCAGGTCACCCTGAATTTGGACACACTGAAGGTGTAGAGATTACAACAGGTCCTTTAGGACAGGGGGTGGCAAATGCTGTTGGTTTTGCAATGGCAAAAGAGTGGAGTGCTAATAAGGTAAATAGTGAAACTTGCAAAATAATTGACCATAAAGTTTACTGTTTTTGTGGGGATGGTGATTTACAAGAGGGAATAAGTTATGAAGCATGCTCTCTTGCCGGGAGATTGAAACTAAAAGATCTAATATTGATTTATGATAGCAACCATATTACAATTGAAGGTGATACTTCACTTGCATGGAATGAAGATATTGAGGCAAGATTTAAGGCACAAGATTGGGATGTGATTAAGGTAAATGGCCACTGTTTTGAAGAGTTAGATAAGGCTTTTACAAAAGTAAAATCTGCTACAAAGCCAACTATTATAATTGCCAATACTATTATTGGTAGGGGGGCTATGGAGTTAGAGGGGAGCCATAAGACACATGGAGCACCACTTGGCGAGGAGATAATTAAAGAGGCAAAAGCGAAATATGGTTTTCCAAAAGATGAGAAGTTCTATATTCCAGATGATGTTTTAGCAGCATTTAGAGAGGCCCTTCCTCGAGGTGAAGAGGCTGAGAAGGCATGGATTCATTTGCAAAAACAGGCACCTCTTGCAGAGCAAAATGAGGCCTTAGAGCAGCTTTTGAAACCAGACTTTAGCAAGATTGAGTGGCCAAACTTTAGTGACTCAAAAGAGATGGCAACACGCGATAGTAATGGACAAATTCTAAATGCTATAGCTAAAGCTATACCTGGTTTCTTAGGTGGAAGTGCCGATTTAGCACCATCAAATAAGACAGTGCTTAAAGATTTAGGCGATTTTCCTAAAGGGAAAAATATCCACTTTGGTATTCGAGAGCACTCTATGGCAGCCATTACCAATGCTATGGCTCTTTATGGAACAATTATTCCATTTAATGCAACATTTTTTGTCTTTAGTGACTATCTTAAGCCGGCAGCAAGAGTAGCAGCATTAACAAAAATTAAGAACTATTTTATCTGGACACACGATAGTATTGGAGTTGGAGAGGATGGTCCAACACATGAGCCAATTGAGCAGCTTAGCCAATTTAGAGCTATGCCAAACTTTTATGTATGGAGACCAGCAGATGCAACTGAAAATGTAGAGGCTTGGAAGGTAGCACTTACCCTTGATGCACCAAGTGCATTTGTGCTTAGTCGGCAGAAACTTAAAACATTGAAGCCAAAAAGAGACTTTGGTGATGTGAGTAAAGGGGCATATATTGTTAAGAAGAGAGAGGGGGCAACTGTAACGATTATGGCAAGTGGAAGTGAATTGATGCCATCACTCAAAGCTGCTTGCTATTTAGAGAAGATGGGAGTTAAAGCAAATGTAGTTTCGATGCCTTGCTTTGATCTTTTTGATGAGCAACCAAGAGAGTATAAGGAGCAGGTGCTTAAGCCAGATACGAAAGTTTTAGCAGTTGAGGCAGCACGGGGATTAGAACTCTATAAATATGCCGATGATGTTTTATGTATGGAGAGTTTTGGAGCATCTGCACCTGCAGCGGAGCTTTTTGAGAAGTTTGGATTTACAATAGCCAATATTAAAGCGAGAGTGTGTCAACTTCTAGGGATAGAGAATAGAGAGGTTACAATTGATGGTTGTACACTTTAAGATCTTTTTGGGGAGTAGAGATTATTCTCTTTTACAAAAAGCTGCACTGATATAGCCGGTACAATCTTCAAGATTACCGGTTACATCGCAAGAGGTACGGTAATCAAGGAGATGGCTTGATAATTTTAGATCGAGTGAGCTCTTCAGTAGTGCCTCTACGCCCTCTTTGCTACTCGCTTCTGATTCATTAAAAAAAGAGATATCTTGATGGGCAATACCATTGATTGCAAAAGTATCAAGAGTATTGCACAGTTTTTCTGGAAGGTTTTGGCTAAGATTACTGCTTACTATGAGTGCTGTTAAGCTATCTTCTAGAAGCCAATAGATGAGTTGATATAAGAGTGTGTCACTACAATCGTTATAGAGTAGTTCAATTACCTTTACATTTGGTTGATAGTAGGCTAAAAATGGCATATGGATCTCTGTTTTATACTCTTGATCATAATTGCTCTCTAGAAATGTAATTGGGAAGTGTGTTGCTATTATATTTAGGTAATCTTGATCAATTTTTAACTCTTTAAATGGAGTTTCGTAATTTCTAAAATTTGTAAAGCCGATACCTTTAAAGTATTTTGTGGATGCTTTGGCAAGTACAACAACTCTTTGAAATCTCTTTTTTGCTAGGAGGCGATGAGCAATATTGGCTGTAAAGCCACTTAAGTGGTAGGCTCCATGTGGAACAATAATGGCTTGTGGTGTGATTGAGAGTCGCTCTTTTGCATCTTCAGCCTGCTCTAAAGAGTGGTTAAAGAGGAGTAAGAATTTCTCTATCTCCTCTTTAGAACTTGGGTAGTAGCGGCCAGCATTATAGGCTTTACGAATACTTTTAGATTTCACTATATCCCCTTTGAGGAGTCCTCTTTAATCTTGATTGTTTCATATGTATAGATGGTTGGATGAAATTCTAAACAGTTGCTAGGAAGTCTAGCTTTTTGGCATAGAGTAGCAAAGAAGCTCTCAAAACTCTCAAGCTGTTCCCAAACAGAGGGAAGATAGGTTGCTTGGTAGCCATTATAGTTTAGAATCACTCCATCTTTTCCTTTTTTAATCTTCTGTTTGAGATCTGTAATATCTTTGTATGGCAACTCTTTTGGCATGGTTAAAATTGAAATTTCAATATCAATACTATTTAGCTCCTCTCTTTGGAGTGGTTTGAAGCGTGGGTCTCTTAAAGCTGCTGATTTTGCATTCTCTATTAAGTCATCTAAAAGAGTTCGATGAGCGATAATTGAACCAATACAGCCTCGCAGATGGTGTTCTTTATTGATAGTTACAAAAACAGCCCCTTTCTTTTGAAGCCATGGAAATTTTTCTATTAGCTTTTTTTTATTGATAATTTTTTCACCAGTTACGGCCTCTTGAATACTTCCCCTAGCAATTTTTAAGAGTATCTCTTTTTGTTCTTTGTTTAACTCAATCATCTATAACTCCTAAAATAGCTCTTTCCTTTATATTATATTCTATAGTAAACTATCTTTTTTTTATGCAAGTTAGGTTGCACTAAAGTCTACAGCTAGAGGACTCTGTAAAGCTATTTTCATAGCCACAGTGATAGCAACGGTAGGTAACAATTTTTGGTGAGCAACCACTTCCTCTTACATCGATTAATTCTATACTTCTATGTTTGCATTTTGGACAGAGACCACTATTTACTTGAGAGTACTCAATATGTTTCTCTTTTAAGTAAAATGTATACCCAACAATAGAAGCAACTAAAATAAATAGGATTAGCAAAACTGTAAAAAGATCGATCGTTTCCCCTCCCCTTTTTCTATTATTTTACCATATTTCTCCATGGTTTACCATACTCATTGCGAGAAATTTTTTTAATCAAATTATTGATGAGATCATTTTTCTCAAAAATATCCAATCTATGCTCTTTCATACTCTTTTTATTGAGTGCCTGCTCCATTTTATAGGCTGCATTATCAAATAAAAGAGGATCACTTTTGAGAAGATAGTCATAATCACACATTGTTATATCGGTATTTGTTTCACTATTTTGGTAACATTCGAGTGCCTCTTGTTGCAAGAATTTTAGCATCGGCTCAATGAGAAGGGCAATTTTTCTATCGATTTTTTGTAATTTGAGTGCAAAATTTTTTTCTTGTTTATTAAGTAGTTCAAAGTGTAACCTGCGAAGTCTCATAAAGAGTACCATCCTTTTTGGAAAATTCTCAAATAGGGCACAATCAAAATTTTCAATCCCCTCTCTATCTTCAGGAGCAACGAGTGCAGCAAAGGGGCAGAGGATAAAGAAGTCATCTACAATTGATGTTTCACGATTAAAATGTGGTTCCTCTTTTTTTGCGATCTGTTTCTTTAGTTGGGTGATTTTGTTTGCTAACTGTAGATATCTCTTATTGTTTGTAAGTATAGTTAATCTTTGTAGAGCAGTAATTGTAATTTTACTCTTTTTTTCATCTTTGAGAAGCTCTTTTATATTGCTCGTTCTTTTTAAAATAAGTTTATAGATTTTAATCGCTTTTTGTTTATTGGCAGGAACGCCAAGCCCCTTTTCAAAAAAGAGTCCAAGCATTAAAAGTGACTTTAGACTTTTCTTTGTGGCTGCTTCTGTATAGAGTTTAAGTGCTTTTGTGTAGTTTCTATTTTTATACTCTCTAAAGGCAATATCTTCTATCTGATTTGAATAGAGAGTAGTTATAAGAAAAATTGTTATTGTAGATAGAAGTACTCTTAGCATCGTAAACCCTTTTGAAATTTATCCTTTAAGTAATAATAATAGATTTTTAATAGTTCTTGAAAAAATATGACAAAATGAAGATATTTTGGATTTATTGAGTAATTTTTGACTACCTTGTAACATATGAAATATTAGAGTTTTTTCTCATTTTAAAAAAAAATAATACTCTTGCTTGGAACTTCTCAAAAGATAGAGTCAAGTTTTGTTATAATCCAATAAAGATTTCTTAATAAATTTAAGAGTTTTAAAGGGTATAGATGTTAGTAGCCCCAAGTATTCTTTCTGCTGATTTTGCTAATTTAGCTAGAGATGTAGCTGCAATTTGTGAAGCAGGGTGTGATTTTGTTCATGTAGATGTTATGGATGGCCACTTTGTACCAAACTTAACGATTGGCCCTGTGGTTGTAGAATCAGTCGCTAAAGTTGCAACAAAACCTTTAGATATCCACTTAATGGTAGAGGATAACAACTTCTTTATCGATCTTTTTGCTCCACTTAAGCCAGAGTTTATTTCATTTCATATTGAGAGTGAGCGGCATGCGAATAGGGTTGCTAATAAAATACGAGAGCTTGGTATTCGCCCCAGTGTTGTGCTGAATCCTCATACGCCTATTGAATCTATAGAGTATCTCTTGGAGTATCTTGATATGGTACTTTTAATGAGTGTTAATCCAGGTTTTGGAGGACAGAAGTTTATCCCTAATGTTATAGAGAAGGCATCTTATTTAAAAGATTTAATTTTAAAACGAAATCCTAATTGTCTTATAGAGGTAGATGGTGGTGTTAGTGATGTTAATGTAGAGCAGTTAAAAAGAGCTGGTGTAGATGTAGTTGTTGCAGGAAGCTATGTCTTTGGCCATAAAGAGGGGATTAGTGCTGCAATAGAGAGCTTAAAGGTTTAATTTGAGAGTTAAAATTTGTGGTATTACGAATTATGATGATGCTATGTATGCGTCTGAAGCGGGTGCTGATGCTTTAGGTTTTGTCTTTTACAAAAAGTCACCTCGCTTTATAGATTATGAAACTACTGCTGCAATTATCGAGAAACTCCCTCCTTTTATTACGAAGGTAGGGCTCTTTGTAGAGGCATCAAAAGAGGAGATAGAGAGTGGCTTTCGTAAGAGTCAAATCGATATTGCACAGATCCATTTTGATGTAAGCCAAGAGTTTATAGATTCTCTAGAGTGTAAGGTACTTCCTGTAATTCGAGCAAAGCAGAGAGAGGATATTTTTAATTTTAGTGGCTATCGTTTGGTAGATGCTTATACAGAGGCGTATGGTGGAAGTGGAATGCGGCTTAATGTAGAGTGGTTTAAGGATATTGATTGTTCGCAAATTATAGTTGCGGGTGGTTTGAAGCCAGAGAATCTATATACACTGCAGGGGTATGGTTTTTATGGAGTTGATGTAAGTAGTGGTGTAGAGGTAAGAAGGGGTAAAAAAGATTATAAAAAAGTAAGTGAGTTTATCAAAAATGCAAAGTCTCTTTGAGCCACTAACAGCAGCTTTTCGTAAAAATAGGGGGTTTATTGACTACCAAAGTTTCTTTGCAATGGCAAGGAAATATACAACAATCAGTGAAGATGGCCCAACAATTGCACTTTTGTTGCAGGCATCTGGCTACCCAATTGAAGAGACAGTAAATGGTTACTACTATAAACCGATGCGAACCTCTTTTAAAGAGCAAGAGTATGTGGTTGTTGATATAGAGACTAATGGCTCAAAACCTGGAACTTCGCAAGTGATTGAAATTGGGGCTGTTAAAGTGAAAAATGGAAGGATTATTGATAGATTAGAGACATTTGTCTTTTGTGCCTATTTGCCAGAGAGCATTATAGAGTTAACAGGTATTGAACCAAAGGATTTAATAGGTGCTCCAAGTCGAAAAGAGGCGTTGATGATGCTTAGAGAATTTATGGGAGATGCTGTTTTTGTTGCTCACAATGTAGAGTTTGATTATACATTTCTAAGTGCATCTTTGAAACGTTTTGGTTTAGGGTGTATTGGAAATGTAAGGCTTTGTACTATAGATTTAGCAAGAAGAACAATAAAGAGTCAAAAATATGGTTTGGCAGGACTTTGTGAAACACTCAATATCGATATTGGCCAGCACCATAGAGCCTATAGTGATGCTATTGCTTCTATGAAAATTATGCAAGAGAGTATGAAGCATCTACCAAGTTATGTGAAAACTACAGATGATTTGATACTCTTTTCGCAATCGACTAAAAAAGAGCGAAAGGCGAAAAAAGAGGGTAAGTAAAACTCTTTTTTGTTAGAACCCCCAAGTGATACCAGCTCTAGCAGCTGTACCGGAGGCTTTAGAGTGTGAGATTGCTGCATTGACCAAGATATCTCTATTAAAGTAGTGGAATGCACCTACTGCAATGGCAGTCTCACCTTTATATGTGCCTATACCAAGGCTTAGTTGTGTATTTTTATTAGATCGATAGTTTGGAGTTAATGCAGACATTGCTGCAGACATCGCTGCAACGCCATTTACTTTTTTGTTGAGCCTATTGAATTGACGCATATTTACTGCATCGTATGGTTGTATACCATCGGCTACATTTGTAATTCGGCGCTTTAAATTTTTGTTTCCTACAGAGAGTGTGTTGGCTTCATTGGCAACTGAGTTTTCTCCAAGTGCAATTGCATTTGGGGCACTCTTTTTGACTCTTGCATTGCGACCAATAGCTATAGAGCCTTGAGCACCACTCTCTACAACACTTTTTTCTCCAAGGGCAACTGAAAACTCTCCATGGGCTTTAGCCTCTTTTCCAATTGCAGAACTAAAACTGTTTACGTGAAGGTATTGTACCCTATCTTCAACAATTGATATACGTTGTGAATTTACTGCAATAGCTGCTCTGTTTTTTGCAATACCGCGTGTATTGGCAGCAATATTTAATCTATTGGTTTCAATATTGTTGCTATTTAGAGCAATTTTGCTCTTGTTTTCTTTTCCTAGATTTGTCTCTAATCCAGAGAGATCAACATTTAAACTAGAAGCCTCTTCGCCATTGGCTTTTCTCTCTTTTATATTAAGAGTATTCCCATTGAGTGTTAGGCTAGAGTTTGTAGTTATATTATTAGCGTTAGTTTGAATCCCCCTTTTGTTTGCAGCAATCTCATTTTTGTTTGTATTGATTGCATTTTTATTTGTGGTAATGCTATTTTTGTTAGCGATTATCTCACTCCTATTACTAATGATATTGGCATTGTTTGTTGTAATTTTATTTTTATTACTCTCTATATTTGCTTGGTTGGTAGCAATAGCTTTTTTGTTTGTACTGATATCATTTTTGTTAGATGCAATATCGTTTTTATTAGTATTAATCTCATCTTTATTGGTTTGAATAGCACTTTTGTTAGTTGCAATGTCGTTTTTGTTTGTGGCAATGTCGTTTTTATTCGTATCTATGTCTGTTTTATTGCTTGCAATATCGTTTTTATTAGTATTAATGTCATCTTTATTGGTCTGGATATCACTCTTGTTGGTTGCGATATCATTTTTGTTTTGTTTCCCTAAGTTAGTCTCTAAGCCAGAGAGGTCTAGGCTAACACTATTGCTATCACCAGCACTATTTTTATCCTTAATAGTTACGGTTTTTTTATCATTCTCTAACTTAGCACTCTCATTTTTCCAGTTGTTTTGATTAAGCTGTTTTACATTGACAGCATCTGTATCGTTAATACCTTCGGCTACATTGGTAATTTTTCTTTCATTTCCTAAGCTTCCTACAGATACTGTATTGGCTTCATCTGCAACTGAGCCACTTCCAAGAGCAACACTATTTGCTGCTGCTGCCTCACTATCTTTACCAATAGCAACAGCTCCTTTTTGATTAGCTTGTGTGTTTGAACCTATAGCAATAGTATCAGCTTTTGTAGCTTGAGCACTTGAGCCAATAGCTGTACTTCTTATACCACTTGCTTTTGTTCGTGTTGCAACTGTTGCAGATGAGCCAATAGCTGTACTTTGTGTACCACTTGCTTCTGCATTCCATCCCAATGATTGCGATTTCTTCCCACTTGCTACTGCATGTGTTCCAACAGCTGTAGCTTTATCTCCAGAGGCTTTCGTCTCATAACCAATAGCTGTGGCAGTAGCGTCAGTAGCAGTCGCTTTTGTACCAATTGCAATTGTATTTGCATCGCTAGCTTGAGATTTTGATCCAATAGCAACTGCATTGTTTGATGAGGCATCTGCTTTGTATCCAATAGCTGTACTTGCTCTGTTTTTTGCTGTTGCAGCAGAGTTAGCACTATTTCCGATTGCAATATTATTTGTATTGCCACCATCATTTGCACTACCATCATCAGATGCTTCATAGGCTTTGAGTGTAGTGCTAAAAACAATAACAAGTATTATATTGATAAATTTCATAATTCACCTTCAAAAATTCTTTTTTATATAATAGCATTTTTTTAATTAAGAAAAAA
>JALWMN010000137.1 GCA_027083895.1 Campylobacteraceae bacterium | reverse complement strand
TAGGAGTAGCTATAACTTAAACCCACAATATGGAAGAAAAATAGAATAATTAGATACCCAATTATAGTATTGATAATACCCACACCAACAAAACGAAAAAAGGTTTTATCGAATATTTTTCTAATCATCTTTTGAGTACCAATACAGCTTCGAGCTCTTTTTCTCTATCTTTTGAGACACGGTAAGCTTTTTCTGCTTCATTATAGAAGCGGACATCTCTATCGAGTGCTGTAACGCTTGGGTGTACCATAATTTCGTAGGTCTCTTTTGCATCTTGGAGCTTTTGTAAAATATCGCCGCCGATTACTCCGGTATAGAGGATAGAGTAGAATCGAATATTATCATAATAGTTGGCATATTTTGCATCGATTGCAGAGAAGCTACGCAAGAGAAGATACTTAATAATGCCCCCATTTAGGAGGAAATTGAACCGTTTTGTTAAAAGGAGTGAGTGGAGCATACTTTCGTTGATTAAACGGATTCTCTCTATATTATACTTTTGTGCCAGTTTAACAGCAATTTTATAGAGGTGTGGGATCATATGGACATGTCTGTGGCTATCTAAATGGGTAAGCTTCTCTCTTTTGGAGCTCCTTAAAACCCTCTCTATCTGTGCCTCCCACTCTGCTTCGACGGCTGCTAAAAACTCTGGATTTCGATTTTTCATAAGATCTAAATAACCTAGATGCAATATTCCCTCTTTGTTGCAGTAAAGGCTATTATGGATAAGTGGCTTTCCATAAGTGATATTAAGATGCATTCCCAAGCCTAAGTTGGGTCTCTCTTGCAACCCCTCTATTGCTTCATCAAAGTAGTCGCAGTTTGCCATAATACTAGCATGAGTAATTGCACCCTTATCAAAACCTTCAAAGATTCCTTGGTTTGCACCTGGAGTCATTGCTAAGTCATCAGCATTTACTATAAGCATCAGAGTATCTCTTCTTCTATAAAGTAGTGGGGTCTTCTTTTAACTTCAGTATAAATTTTACCAATATACTCCCCTATAACACCAAGTGCTAGCAACTCTATACCACCCATAAAGTACATAGGAAGTACAGTTGAAGCCCATCCAGGAATAGCATCATTGGTAAAAAAGACGGTATAGAGCACATCTAAACCAGCACCTATACTAAAGATAAAAATTAAAAAACCAACAATTGTAATGAGTTTTAAAGGTATCACACTAAAAGAGGTTATTCCCTCCCAAGCAAAAGCGAGCATCTTCTTAATAGTATATTTTGACTCCCCCGCCTCTCTCTCTTTAACATCAAAGTAAACTTTCGCAGTTGGCAATCCAATTAATTTTACGACACCACGAATAAAGAGATTTCGCTCTTGAAACTCTAAAAAGTATCCTAAAGCTCTATTGGAGAGCAGACGGTAATCGGCATGATTAAACTCAATATCTACACCCATAAGATGCATTAATTTATAGTAGCTCTCAGCAGTAAACCTTTTAAAAAAGTTATCACTTTCTCTATCGTTTCGGATACCTAATACAATCTCATATCCCTCTTTATATCTATTTAGCATCTTCTCTATTGCTCGGTAATCTTGCTGTAAATCAGCATCTATCGAGACCATGCAGTCACATCTTCCATAGACTGCTTGCATGCCTGCAAGTAGAGCAATCTGATGCCCCTGATTGCGAGAGAGCTTTAGTCCCTTTATATGCTTTGACTCTTGACTAAATTGCTTAATCAGTGACCATGTTGCATCGCTACTACCATCATCCACAAAAAAAATTATACTCTTTTCATCTATAATTCCATTTTGGATCAACTCCTTATAGTAATTATCTAACTCAGTATATGTTTTTTCCAATACCTCTTCTTCATTGTAACAGGGTAATACGGTCGCTAGAATCGGTTTAATTTTGTGAGTCATACTTTTTGCTCCTGCTTCTGCTTCTACAATTATACTAAATTTTGACTAATCTAAACATAGCATGTTCCATATTAAGCAAGAAATTCCTATTTTGTGTTAAGCTATTATTCAATAAAAAAAGAGCAAAAACTATCAAAAAATCTAAAAAAGTTATACTATGTTACATCAACTCATATGTCCAACTTTAGTCAGTTTTGTCGTAGCACTATTGGTTATCTACTTTGCACACCGTTATGGTTTTTTTATAGACTCACCAAACGAGGATAAACCACAACGCTTCCATTTAGACTCGACTCCCCGTGCAGGTGGTATTGGAATTGTTATTGCACTCTTATGCCTCCTAGCTACCCCTTTTGGGATCAAAATATTCCCGGCAGCTTTTTTAGCTTTTTTTAGCGGTATCCTCGAAGATTTCCACAAAACTTTAAGTGCAAAATTGCGTCTAGTTTTACAAACAGTTACTGTTGCCTTTGCTATCTGGTACACTCACACTGTCGTAACATATTTAGGCTTAAACATCACTCTTCCCTATTGGGGTGGAGTTATCTTTACTATCTTTGCAATTGTTGGAATGATGAATGCAATTAATATGATTGATGGATTTAATGGTTTAGCATCGGGTACTGTACTCTTGATACTCTTTTCATTAGCTATTGTAAGCTACCAACACCATGATAGTAATCTATTATCAGTTATTGTAATAACAATAGGAGCTATTTTTGGATTTTTTATTTTAGTATTCCCAAAGGGAAAGATCTTCTTAGGTGATGGGGGTGCCTATCTTTTAGGGTTTTTAGTAGCGATTATAGGTATTACTCTTGCTAACAAATATGAGACTGTAAGCCCATGGTATATCTTAACACTCTTTATCTATCCTGTATGGGAGGTGATCTTCTCAATAATTCGCAAAAAATCGATAGGCCTCTCCCCCTTAACTCCAGATAGATACCATCTACATATGCTCGTTTTTCGGCAAGTGACCCATAGTAACCCCTTAACGGCTCTCCTCATCCTTCTTTGCTTACTGCCATTTACTTTAGCCGCAACATACTATGCACACTGCTCTCTATGCAATCTCTTTTTAGCCATTTTATTTATTATCTGCTACACTGCACTCTATTGGTATCTTTATAAAAAAGATAAATACATCTCCTCTGAAAGCTAGCCCCATCTATCTCTACTCCCTCAAAGAGCACTTTACCTAGACTACTAAAGTACCAAAAAGTACTCTAAGAAATCAAATTCTCCAAAAAACACTCTTTTATCAGATATTTTTTATTTTTCTGACACATTTTCTGACGATCTTTTGATATAATGTACCTCTAGATACTTTTTTAGGAGGAAGAAGATGTGGCTAAAAAATCTAAAATTTTTGCTACTATGGATGCTGCTAAGCACTTCTCTTTATAGTGCTTTAACCAAGAGTGAAGTCTCTATGCTCTATGTTGCCATCTTTAACCGTGCATCTGAGGGTGAAGGAAACTACTATTGGCAAAATAAAGCGACAATGAGGCAAGCTGCTACAGAGATGCTCTATACAGATGATGCAAAAGCCTATTTTGGGTCAAACCTCGACTCCAACCAAGCATTTATCGAGTGGATCTACAAAAATACACTCAATAAAACCTATGCAGATGATAGTGCTGGTATTGACTACTGGGTAAAT
>JALWMN010000136.1 GCA_027083895.1 Campylobacteraceae bacterium | reverse complement strand
AGATAGAAGAGAATAATAAAGTAAATAAGCGTGTTAGCCAAGTTGTAGAACGGTTTAAAGCACTGGAGAAGGCGAAAAAGGAGTGGATGAAAGAGAAGGAGAAGTTTGATAAACTGATACAAGAGGGTGAAACAAATGAAGATACCCTTTTTCATATGCAACTAAAAGTTGCCTATAAGAAGCATCTCCTTAAAAATGCTCTTTTGGCATTAGGACCTACTAGTAAGCTGATTAATGAGTTGGTAAAAGCAATTGAGACAGCATTAAAGAGTGATGATGCCTTCGATAGGGAGTTAAAGAAACTAGAGTATAAACTGCAGCTCTTTAATGACCAGCTGCGAGCAGAGCACCAAAAGATTTTAGATAACATCGTTAATATGAGCAAAGAGGATATTGCCAGTGTGGTACCAGAGGCAACAATGGTGAGTACCTATGTGCAGATTAAGAAGCTCTTTGAGACAAAAGAGGCGAGTAAAAATAGCTTTAATCTAGATCCTAAAAAGCTTGAAGAGATTCTCCAGCAGATTCGAATTGGAAAACAAAAGAGTGAAACAGCAAAGACACGAATGGCAAAATCGAACCTTCGGCTTGTAGTCTCGATTGCAAAACGCTACACAAACCGTGGTTTGCCGTTTTTAGATCTTATCCAAGAGGGTAATATTGGCCTTATGAAAGCGGTAGATAAATTTGAGTACCAAAAGGGATATAAGTTCTCTACCTATGCAACATGGTGGATTCGCCAAGCAATTAGCCGTGCAATAGCTGATCAAGCAAGAACAATTCGTATTCCAATCCATATGATTGAGACAATCAATAGAATTAATAAGATTATTCGTAAACATCTACAAGAGAGTGGGAAAGAGCCAGATTTAGAAGTTATTGCCAAAGAGGTTGGATTGAGTGTCGATAAGGTAAAAAATGTTATAAAAATAACCAAAGAGCCTGTAAGCCTTGAAGCACCAGTTGGTGATGAGGATGATGGAAGATTTGGTGATTTTATTGAAGATAAGACAACACTTAGTCCTACAGATGCAGTTATGAATGATGACCTTAACCAGCAGATCGATGAGGTATTAGAGCAACTCAATGAGCGAGAGCAAGCAGTTGTTAGAATGCGATTTGGACTTTTAGATGATAAGAGCGATAGAACTTTAGAGGAGATTGGTAAAGAGTTAAATGTTACCAGAGAGCGTGTAAGACAGATTGAAAGTAGTGCTATTAAGAAACTCAAACATCCAAAAGTTGGTCGTAAGCTCAAAAATTATATTGAAGAGTAGTTTTTTGTGCTCCTAGAGGATACAGTATGCATGATTTAAACTTCTATGCATTAATTATAGGTACAGAGCTGCTTAATGGGAGGCGAGAAGATAAACACTTTATTTTTTTAAGAGACATATTAAAGAGTAGAGGATTAAAATTTAGTGGCTCTTTTATTATAGATGACACTCCAGAGCTAATTGCTTCTACAATAGCTTATATTGCTCATTTACCAAATTCAGTTCTCTTTAGTTTTGGGGGTATTGGATCTACACCAGATGACCATACAAGGTTGGCTGCTGCAAAAGCTTTAAGAGATGGAAATCTCTATCCCAATAGAGAGTTTGAAAAGCTCATTATTGAGCGACTTGGCAAAAAGGCTTACCCCCATCCAATCAATATGGCCCAATTACCGCTAGGAGCAAAACTCCTACCAAATCCAGTAAATAAAATGCCCGGTTTTTCGCTTGATGATAGATTCTTTTTTATGCCAGGTTTCCCAGAGATGAGCCATCCAATGGTAGAGTATGCATTAGATAAATACTTTAAAAATAGTGGTAAAAAAGAGTATAGATACACTTTAACTGCACTTTGTAGGGAAAATGAGTTTATTGAGTTAATGCAAAATGCACCTAAAGATGTTGAGGTATCCTCTTTGCCAAAACTCTATAGTGATGGGGCAAGAACAACTATTTCAATTGCATCGTTTGATCAAGAGAAGGCAAAAAAAGAGTTTGATAAATATATAGAGTATTTAGAGCAAAAGAGTATTCCATATGGGTTAGGAGAGGAGTAATTAAATTAGAGTTAGAAGGCTTATCGCTCCCTATAGATGTGATAAGAAAAGATATTAAACATTTCTACTATAAGATCGATCTAGAGCGAATTGAGGTTAGATGCAATCGAAGCTATACTGATGCTATGATACTCTCACTCTTAAAGAGAAATGGTTTTAAAATTGCAAAAATTTATGCAAAGTTAATTGCTTTAGAAGGAGAGAGTGAGAGTCTTAATGAGATCTACTATTTAGGAGAAAAATTAAAGATAGTAGAGAGAGTTGATCCTAATCTAACATATGAGAAGGTAGAAATTAAAAATGGTCAACTCTTTGTAGCACTTAAAGAGCCATTATCCAAAGCCTCAAAAGAGAGAATACGACTTCAAATCTATAAAAAGCAAGCCCCTACCCTCTTTTTAGATAGAATTGAGTATTTTGCAAATATTATGCAACTCTTTCCAAGTAAAGTATCGTTTCGAAAAGCAAAAAGGAGATGGGGGAGTTGCTCAAATCGTAACTCGATATCGCTTAATATTGCTCTTGTAGCACTTCCGCACCAATTGAGTGATTATATTATAGTGCACGAGTTAGCACACATTCAATATAAGAACCACTCAAAAGCTTTTTGGAATCTTGTTGCAAAATATTTCCCAAACTATAAGGAGGCAAAAGAGGAGCTTAAGAAATTTGCAACAATTTTATAAATCTTTAGGGGAAAAAGAAAAAATATGATAGAATTCTAAAAATTTTTATGGAGAGTAAGATGGATATTAGTAAAATTGGTCATGGAAAATGTCCTGATGAGGTCAAAGCAATTATAGAGGTTCCATATGGGTCAAATATTAAATATGAACTCGATAAAGAGAGTGGTGCAATAGAGGTTGATAGAGTAATGTTCTCTGCAGTATTCTACCCTGCAAATTATGGTTTTGTTCCTAATACACTCTCAGATGATGGTGATCCAGCCGATGTTTTAGTCCTTGGTGAGTATCCACTAGTGCCTGGAAGCTTTATTAAGTGTAGACTTATTGGTGTACTTTTAATGGAGGATGAGAGTGGTGTTGATGAGAAGCTGCTTGCTGTACCACATGAGAAGATTGATCCAAGCTTTAAAGCGATTCAAGATATTGGTGATCTTCCTGAACATACACTCAATAAAATTAAAAACTTCTTTGAAACATATAAGATGCTAGAGCCAAATAAATGGGTGAAAGTTACCGGTTTTAAAGGGAAAAAAGAGGCTGCAGAGATATTAGAAGCTGCAATTAAAAACTATAAGGCGTAAGATATGATTCGATTAGCCACTTTTTTGATAATTGTACTCTTTTTTAGTGGATGCACCCAAGTAGTTACTGCACCTATTGCAGTAGCGGGAAAAGTTGCAACGACTACACTTGATGTTGCTGGAGCTGCAGGTGGTGCAGTCGTTAAAACAGTAAGTGGTGGGAGTAGCGATTAATACTCTTGCCTTTTAATAACTTTTATTTACCAACTTACTTACATTTTTTTCATCTTACAAATAGGTAGAGTCAAGTTTTTAAAAATATACTAT
>JALWMN010000135.1 GCA_027083895.1 Campylobacteraceae bacterium | reverse complement strand
TCGCCGTATATTGCCCATGCACGGCTTCGGCTTCCGCCATTGCAAATATCTAAATAGTGGCAATTCTCGCATCTTCCACCCAATTTTCGTGGATGTTCTCGCAGCTTAGTAAGCAACTCTGTTTTTGCCTGCCAAATAGTACTAAAATCTTCTTTAAGTATGTTGCCAATAGTGTATGGAAAAAATGGATCTGGTTTTACATTCCCTTCGCTATCGATATTAAGTAGTTTACGCCCTGCACTATTGCCGCCCCAAGTTTTGAGCCGTCTCTCCATTTCACTGGCGTACTGTGGATATATCTTCTTGAATCTCTCTAAAAAGAGTATTGCATCCATCTCCATATTACCAGTAACTATCTCTAGATCTTTACCCTTACTAAAGTACTCAAAAGCTTTATCGATAATAAAATTTACAGCCTCAATCCGCTGCTCTTTTGTTATATCCATCTTTAAGTTATCAAGCCCTCGACCACTATAAACCAAGTGTGAAATATAGATTTTTGGAATATCCTCTTTTTCTGCTAAATCGAAGATAAACTCTAAGTCTGGTAGCGTCTCTTTGGTTATTGTAAAGCGAATTCCTACTTTACTAATACCGTAGCTATTGAGTAATCGCACCGACTTCATCGACTCTTCAAAAGCTCCCTTAAGCCCCCTAAATTTATCGTGAGTCACAGGGGAACCATCTATACTAATGCCAACATAGTTAAATGTCTCTAATATCTTTTGAGCATTGCTTCTTTTTACATAGAGCCCATTTGTAGAGAGGTAGGTAATTATGCCAAGCTCCTTACAAGCTGCGGCAATATCGAAAATATCTTTTCTTGTTAGTGGCTCTCCTCCGCTAAAGATGATAAATTTAACTCCATTCTCTTTTAACTTTGGCAGAGTATCTAAAATATCTTGTGTAGTTAAAGTATCTTTGGAGTCAAGAGTAGCCTTAGAGTAGCAGTGAAGGCATGAGAGATTACATCTATTTGTAAAGTTCCAAATAGCAATTGAACCATTGAGTACTCTACTTGGTTTCTCCTCTACTACAGATTTTAGTAGATTGCTCAGTCTAAACATCACTTTGCCTTTGTACTATTTGAATCTTTAGCCTTAAAGCTCAAGATATACTCTGTAATGGCTTGCAACTCCTCCTCTTTTAGTTGAAATGGTGGCATCGCATTGCGTTTATAACCAAAGAGTTTCGACACACTCTCTGGATTAACTATCATTGCTCGTATCTCCTCTGCTTTACGTTTGCTCGCAATCTCACTAAAAGGTGGCCCAAAAGCAACGGCAGTTTGGTGATGACACCCCCAACAGTAGGTCTCAAAGACCTTTTTACCATCAATTGCAAAAAGAGCTATTGGCAAAAGAAGCAAACTTAACTTTTTCATTTTTTATCCTCATAGTGCCAAATAAATATACCTGAAGGCTTGAGTATATCTTTAATTTCACCCACTTGTGTCCAGCTACTTGTATCAATAAGTACAATTTTATTTGCTCCATTAACCGAAACATACAAAATTGGCTCCTCTTTTGACCATCTTACATGCAAAACTTTGCCATCAAATTTATATGTTTTTATAATTTTTAAAGTCTTTGTATCGATAATTTGGATATATGGAAAATCTTTTCCGCTAAAAGTAACTGCAATATATTTTTGCTCTGGACTCAAACTTGTAAATACCGGTAAACCTTGCACCTCTATATTTTTTATAAAATTAAAGCTTTTATCGTAAACCATCACCTTATTATCGCCAACTGCTGGAATAAATGTTTTATCGCGACTTAGCGACCAAAAGCCAAAATGTGGTACCTTAAGCACCGGCTTATTCCCTTCAGTTGTTACTTTTATAAGCTTATAATCCATTTTATCTAAATCGATAACCCCAAAGCCTTTTGTTAAAAAGAAACCTACAATATAAGTTTTGCCTTGTATCATCGCATCAAATGGCATTTTGCCAACACTAAACTCTTTTTCTAACTCAAATTTTGGCTTGGCTTTACCGTGGTTTACATCTTTATATACACTTACCTTATCGTTATCCATCTGGGCAAAGATAAGTCTCTCTTTATAAACTTTAATACCAACATTTTTAGAACCAGTTTTAATTTTTTGGAGTGGTTTTAAGTCTCTATCTAATATATCGACACTCTTATCATCATAATTTGCAACTGCAACATAATTTTTGCCAATTACAAAGCCTATAGCCGATTTACTTGTTTTATACTCCGTTAAGACTTTATCGTGTTCTGGATCAAACTTTACAATATAACCATCGCGGCTAATTAAGTAGCCATCACTCCCACTAAACTTAACAACACCATGATTCATATTATGCAAATTTTTTATCCTATCGATTAACTTATGCTCTTGTATAACCGCCAAAGAGCTATCTTCTCTCTCTACAACAAACACCTTCTCTTTTGCAAAGCCAATAAGTGTTATAGCAAGTAAAAAAATCACTCTCTTTATCATAATTATTCCCTTTTATCGATACTCTTTTTTATCTTAACACAAATGCAAGACCAATTTATTGAGCATTATCAAATTTAATCTCTTTTTAACATCGAACCTAATTGTAAAAAATCATCAATTGCTCTTTTTTCATATACACTTTTAGGCTTTATTGACTTCATACAATTTTTTACATCCTTAGCTTCGCTGCATTTTTGATTTTTTATATCCAAACCAAAAAGCATTGGGTAGAATCTTCTATCTTTACAGATAAAGTTATACTTCCCAACAGGAATATTGGCAGGGTAACTCTTTAATCTTTTTAAACTTTTGGTATCCCAAACCTCGATTGAGCCGTTATGATCGTAGATACTCAAATAGGTATATTTTGCATCACCACTAAACTCTGCATGGATATACTGCTTCCCCTTAACAGGAGTTACAATTTTTTTAGAAAAATCTTTTTTGCTAATAAGCACCAATTTATCGCTTCTATTATCTACCCAAAGATAGGGCGTATTTGGGTGAGTTTTTGCAAAGAAACCGTCTCCGCCGATGTCGATTTTCTTTACAAATCCCCAATCATACATCTTCCAAACAGTAATAAATGAGCTTCGCAAGTGTGGTGTTGCAAAGTAAAAATTGCCATCCCTATAGAAATAAGTAGCACTAAAGAGGTGTGGCATACCGCTCATTTTAGCTTCGAAAACCTTTTTGAGTGTCTTAATCTCATATACTCGTAGCAATCTACCATGCCTTGCAGTTGCTATTAAGAATTTATCATATGGATCTATAAAGAAATCCTCTATCGGTTCATCTATCTTTTTAGACTCTATATTTAAACTTTTGGTATCGACAAAAAGCACTTGCGGTTTGTCGCGGTAGGTAAATATTGCACTATCTTTTGTGTAAAGCTCGTAAAGGGCACTCACTTTCCCCTCAAGCGGGGTTATTTTTTTGATTTTAAAACTTTCGCTGTCAAATACAACCAGCTGTTTTGGCAGCAGACAGGTTACAAACAGGTTTTTTCCATCGCGGCTTAAAGAGAGATTACGCAAATTAATGCAGGCTCTTACCTTTGCTTCTACCCTGCCGTTTTGCAAAGAGTATTTTACCGCATAGCCGTCTCTTGTTGGCACATAAATTGCATCC
>JALWMN010000134.1 GCA_027083895.1 Campylobacteraceae bacterium | reverse complement strand
GTATAGTAGTTATTTAATAGATACAAGTGAAATATTAATCCAAATTTTGTATTAGAATTAATATAGGTTTAGTAAAGCTTAATGTTTAGGGTCTTTGTAACATCTTTTGGTTAATCCAAAGGTAAATTGGTATACTTTTTAATGCATAGATGAAATGCTTTGTTGAAGATTGTTAATAGCTAATATAAAATTTGGTTCAATAGTGAAGTGCTTGAAGTATAGAAGTCTGATTAAATTAAATAGAAGTGGGTAGCAAAAACCTCTCCGGGAGACTATGGCACACAAGGAGACAGGGTGGGCTGCTACGTTCCCGTCCTGACCCGTTGCCCTGAAACCTTGTTGCATAGTTCCGAAGAGGCAAAGAAATTATAGCGTAAAAAGTTTTATTGCAAACTGAGACGATACTATTTTAGTTGAATATGTGGGTGGAGTCCAAACTCTGTAGCAATTGTTGCTGCTATGAGGTTTGCTATAGTTTTTAGACGCGGTTTAAGCCATCTTCTCTCTTTTTTACAGGTGATTTCGCCAAGTTCTAAGACTAAGAATTTCTCTGCTTGTATAGTATAGAAGGCGTAGTAGTTTGAGAGGTTCTTTGTAAAGTTATCTTTTTGCCACTTAAAAGGAAAGTATTGTTTGTAGACTTGTTTCCATTTTTGAGCAAGTTTTTGTGATGCACTATTTTGGTAACCAACACTAGCACCAGAGCTGCAAGGTATTTGAGCACCGTCAAAATGGATTGCAACTGCGACTTTTGCTTTTACTATGGGGGTTTTTGCATCAACTCTTTTAGTTTCGATACCCCATGATTGCAACTTTTTGGCAACTTGGTTTGCGACTATAATGTTCCACTCTACCTCTTGTGTGCCGTGTGAAGCTGCACCTGTGTTACCAGTATCTCTTCCTTCGTGTCCAGCTTGTATCACTACAGGAATTGGCTTTTTGTGTTGCCAATAGAGTGCAATAGCAATAGTAATAAGAATGATGAGTGAGAGAGTAAATCCAAAAATATTTTTTATCATGATTGCAATTATAGCGTAAGTTTTATCCTTAATACTACAAAACTTTGTTAGTGTGCTATAATAGCTTTAAGGAAAATAAAGGAGCCGATTGTGAAGCGGATACTACTTGTATGCCATAGTCTAGAGAGGGTAAAAGAGTTTATCGAAAGAGGTGTAGCGATTGCTAATAGTTTAGATGCTGCTATTACACTCATTTTTATCTATGAAGTTGAACTCTTTAACTTTTTTAATAAAGAGAGGCCACACGATAAAGCTGATCTTTGGAAGCAACTTAAAGGCTATTTTAGTGAGTTTGGAAGAGAAAATGCAGTTGTTTTGGTTGAAGAGGGTGATAGTGCTGATTGGGTAGAGTTGGAGCTTGAGAAGGAGAGTAGTAGCTTAGTGGTTATAGATTATCTTGAGTCTGTTAGTGCAACTGTTGTTAAGAGAGTGAGTGTGCCTTGTTTGGTTTTAAAAAGATTTAGTCATAAATACAATAGTGCCCTTATAGCAACTGAGATTTCGCAACCAAAAGAGTGTTTAGAGTTTGCAAAAAACTTTGCATCAAAGATTACCCTGTATATGGATAAATTGGTAGTGCCAATACCTTATGCTACAGCTCCTATTGGAGATGCTCTAGGTGGAGTAGTTGATATAAAGGTTTACGAAGAGATATTAGAGCAAAAGCAAGAGGAGCTAAAGAGTTTTTGCCAAGAGAGTAGTTTAGAGTGTAGCTTTGAGAGTGGAGATGATACGCTAGAGAATAATATTCTTACAGTTGCGAGCCAAAAGGGTGCAGATCTGTTAATCTTGAGTTATATCGATAGTATGACACAATTAGGGAGTGTAGTAAGTGAGATTTTAGATCGTGCAACTACAGATATTTTGATCTGTCAAAGAGGGATAGAATAGGCTTTATCATTTTTATCGAAGCAAAGTAAAGATTGGATAGTTATTAGAAGGCTTTTGTACTATTCAATTGGCTCTTTAGTAGGCTTAGGTATAATATGTGGGTATATCAACTCAAGGAGAGATAATGCAAGATAAGACATTAGCACTACATTTTGGATATGAGAGTCAGGAGCATATGGGGGCGATGAGTGTTCCAATCTATCAAACAACTGCTTATGAGTTTAGAGATAGTGAGCATGCAGCAAATCTCTTTGAGTTAAAGGAGCTTGGGAATATCTATACTCGTTTAATGAATCCAACAACAGATATTTTCGAGAAACGCTTTTGTGCCCTTGAAGATGGCTTTGGTGCAGTTGCTACTGCAAGTGGGACGGCGGCAATCTTTTATACCTTTGCAAATGTTGCAGAGGCTGGTGATAATATTATCGTCGCAAAGCAAGCCTATGGCGGCACGCTTACCCTTGCTGCACATACGATTAAACGCTTTGGAATAGAGGCGAGATTTTTTGATGTCTTTGATATTGAAGAGTTAGAGAGCCTTATAGATGAGAAGACAAAAGTTATCTTTTTCGAGACAATTCCAAACCCAGCTATTGAAGTTGCTGATATAGAGAAGATTGTCGAGGTTGCAAAGAAGCACAATATTCTATTATGTGTAGATAATACAGTTGCAACACCAATTTTGTGTAAGCCGCTAAATTTAGGGGCAGATATTGTAGTACACAGCATTAGTAAATATTGTAATGGACAAGGGAGTGCAATTGGAGGGATAATTGTAGAGAGTAAAAGTGCAACTGCTAAAATAAAAGGCAATAGCCGCTATGCCCACTTTAATGAGCCAGATGCAAGCTACCATGGCTTAGTTTATACAGATTTAGATATGCCAATCTTTACCTTAAGAGCAAGGTTAGCTTTGCTTAGAGATTTCGGTGGAGCACCAAGCCCTTTTAATTCGTGGCTCAATATACAAGGCTTAGAGACTTTGGCTATTAGAATGGAGCATATTAGCAACTCTGCACTAGAGATTGCAAAATTTTTAGAAGCACACCCAAAGGTGCAAAGCGTAAACTACCCTGGGCTAGAGAGTAGCAAAAGCTATCAAAATGCACAAAAGTACCTTAAAGATGGCAAAGCTAGTGGCCTTCTTAGTTTTGTGCTTGAGAGCAAAGAGTCAGCACAAAAAGTAGCAGAGAGTACCAAAATATTTTCTTTGGTTGTCAATATTGGCGATAGTAAATCGATAATTACCCATCCTGCTAGTACAACGCATCAGCAATTAAGTAAAGAGGAGCTAGAGGCTGCAGGAGTTCCAGCAGGATTGGTACGTTTAAGTATTGGCTTAGAGGATACACAAGATTTAATTGCTGATTTGGCTCAGGCTTTGGAGAGAGTTTAGAGTGTAGAGCTGTTATGTGTGCCAGAATGTAATTTAGACACGAAAAGGATTTATAATTAAATGGATAAAATTATATATTGGTGACCGTCTTTTTAGTCTATTTAATAAAATATTTGAGTAAAAACTAGTCCTAGATAAGTAAATGATAAAATACTATATTGGAATATTAGTAGGCCATATAATTTATTTTAGTTCTTTTGTATTATTTATTATCACCAATACTCACTCATTTATGTGGTTTTCGATTGTGGGAGTAGAAGTGCATAATAGATACTCTTTAAAGATAAGAGAAGAGGGTCATA
>JALWMN010000133.1 GCA_027083895.1 Campylobacteraceae bacterium | reverse complement strand
CCGCAATAATAACCCCAATTAACATACCAACAAAACCAAAAATAACTGCTGTCCACATAAACAGTTTGACAATGGAATAGTCATATTCCAAAGTTGCATTAGACTGCATATAGCCCTCCTAGAAAAATTTTTGTTACAGAGTAACAGTAACGATTAGATTATATGCAATCTTTCCTATGTTTTTACTTAAAAAATATAATTTAAATTTAATATTTTCTCTTAAGTTTATTATAAGTTTTAGCGAAATAAAAAGATTCTCTTTAAGGAACTTGTTACTTTTAGTTTCATATTTTGGTAGTAGCATAAAGAATCTAAAATCTCTTTACGCTTTTCCTTTCGCCTTTTGTATCTGATTTATATAGAGATAATCGATATTTATTACTCTCTCTTTGGGAAGATTCGTAGCAGTTTCCTTTAAAACTTCTTCAAAATCATCAAAAAGATAATTCGCCATAGAGCCAGGAATTGGATTAATTTCATTTAAATAGATCTCATTATCGATAACAAAAAAGTCGCATCGAATAATTGCACCCCTAAAGAGAGGATCATATATCTTTTTAAAGCTCTCTTTAATCTTTGTTGCTATTACCTCATCTATTTTTGCTTCATTTACTCGCTGATTGCGACTAAAATCCATATACTTTTTATCAAAATCTAAAAACTCCTCTTTCTGTGGCTCCTCTATAAGAGATAGATGCCACTCTTTTGCAAAGCTTCCAGCTAAGTTATACTCTTTTATACCCTCAATAAATGGTTCAATCAATACCTCATCATCAAACTCAAACGCAACATCTAAAGCATAATTAAGCTCTTGCTCACTCTTAACTATCGAAACCCCTATAGAGCTGCCAAGCCGTACAGGTTTAATGATTACTGGGTATTCAATCTCTATATTGCGATTGGCACCTCTTTTAAGTGTGGTATAGCTAATCGTCTTTACCCCTAAATGCTCTGCTAAAAGTTTTGTATAGAGTTTATTAAAGCTCAAAACACTCGCCTCCATTCGTGGCCCAACATACTCAATACCAAAGTAGTCAAAGAGAGCAGCAATTTTACCATCCTCTCCATCTCTTCCATGGATTAGATTAAGTGCAAAATCAAACTCAATTCTTTTACTCCCAAGCATAGAAGGTATTGCAAAACCTCCCTTTTGGAGTGTTACTTTTTTACTCTTTTTTTGGTACTCTTTTGAGCTAAAAAAATTCGATTTCATATTTTGCGACTCTATAAGATAAAACTCTCTATTAGCATCAACAAAAATAAAAAGAGGCGTTAACTTTTTTAAAACTCCCTTCAGCGTAATTGCACTAACAATACTTATCTCATGCTCAAAACTAGAGCCGCCAAAAATAATTGCTACCTTCATTCTCTAACCTTTAACGCTATTTATTTCACTCTACTCGCAAACTCTTTAAATACATAGGCACTCTCATGAGGCCCCGGACTTGCCTCTGGGTGGTGTTGTACAGAGAAGACCTCTTTATTTTTATACTTTATACCCTCTATTGTATTATCAAATAGGTTAACATGAGTTACCTCGGCTACCTCTGTAATACTCTCTGGCACATTATAGTTGTGGTTTTGTGCAGTAATCTCTACTTTGCCCTCACTATTTTTTACTGGGTGGTTCCCACCATGATGCCCAAACTTTAATTTATAAGTATTAAATCCGTGAGCAATAGAGAGCATCTGGTGCCCTAAACAGATTGCAAAGATTGGAATATCAGCATCTAGGAGCTTTTGCGTTATTGCCTTTTGCTCCTCTAAAACAAGCGGATCTCCTGGACCATTCGATAGGAATACCCCACCAATTTCGCCACTCTTAAACTTCTCTATCACTACTTCTGCACTTGTATGAGCTGGAACAACCTCTACCTCTAGCCCTGCTGTTACAAGTTCGTTTAGGATATTTCTTTTAATACCAAAATCGTACGCTACTATCTTTTTAGTAGTTTTTGGTTTTGTGTACTCAAAGATTTTTGCATCATATTTACCAATAGTATGGATATATGGCTCTTTAGTAGTAACCTCTTTAATGTAATTAATTTCAGAAATCTTAGGAGAAGCAGCTAAAATCTTAGCTAACTCCTCTCTATCGCTAATCTCTGTAGAGGCTACCATCTCCATAGCTCCTTGATCTCTAAGCATCTTTGTGAGGTAGCGGGTATCTACATCGCAAATTCCAAGAGTCCCACTTCGTTTTAAAAGTTCATCTAAACTCCCTTCGCTTCGAAAATTTGAAGGTCTTGCTTGGTAGTTACGAACTATAACACCTTTGCAATAGACTCGCTCTTGAAGGTTCTCGAAATCTTGACTATTTATACCAACATTGCCAATCTCAGGCATAGTAAAAGTAATAAACTGTCCAGCATAACTTGGATCAGTAATTATCTCTTGGTAACCTGTAAGCGATGTATTAAATACCACCTCTCCAAATGCTGTACCCTCTGCACCAAAACTTCTAGCCTCTAAAAAGAGACCATTTTCAAAATATAGATAGACCTTTTTCATTACTGCTCCCCTTACAACATGCCGCGACGAATCAACTCTTCTTGAAAATACTTCTCATACATAATTTCATAATCTAAGCTTCCTGGTGGAAACTTATCTCTTTTTGCTAAGAGCTTATTGTAGACAATTTCATCTATCTCTTCATAGGCATTAGCATACTCTTGGAAAGCTTTAAAGATAATATTCTTTACCTGATTATCACTTACTTCATAATCGATTAAATACTCTTCATAAAGCTCATCTAAAATTTTGTGCGAGAGATCACTATAGCGATCTTCGTAATTCATAATAATACCATACTCTGGAGCAAGTCTCTTCTTAATCATATAAAAGAGTTGCCGTTCATTAGCCTGCTGTATCTCTATCTCATCATAATTCTCTTCGATAATCTCTTTTACTTTACCATCAAGCTCTTTTTCTCTCTCTAAGTTATCTAAGATAATTTTATCTATCGCCTCAACAACAGCATCCTTCCCTTTTAAAAGCTTGACATAGGGAGCTTTTATTAAATCTACTGCTATCTTTCCTGCTATCAATCTACTCTGATTTGGCTTTAGTCTCATAAAAACTCCTTAATCTCTAATAATTGTATCATCACGATCTGGCGATGTAGATATTATACCTATTTTTGCTCCAGATAAATCTTCGAGTGCCTCTATGTACTCTTTTGCCTCTTTTGGTAAAGCATCATGCTCTCTAATACCTTTACTCTTTTGCCAACCTTTAAAAACCCTATAGATTGGCTTTACTCCCTCTAATGTATAGGGTACATAATCTATCTCTCTTCCTTCAAACTCATACCCTACACACACTTTTACCTCCTCCAAACCATCTAAGACATCAAGCTTCATTAGAGAAATTGTACTCACTCCATTTAATCTTACAGCATGCTTCATAGCAACTGCATCAAACCAACCACATCTTCTTGGTCTGCCTGTTGTTGTACCAAATTCATGTCCCTTCTCGCGTAGATACTCACCATCTTCGCCTAAATCCTCACTTGGAAACGGCCCATTCCCAACACGCGTACAATAGGCTTTTGCAATTCCTACAACCTCTCCTATTGTGTGTGGTGCGATCCCTAAACCACTACACGCACCAGCACTCACTGTAGTAGAGCTTGTGACATATGGGTAGG
>JALWMN010000132.1 GCA_027083895.1 Campylobacteraceae bacterium | reverse complement strand
GGGAGAGAGGAGATGATAAGTTTTCTCATTGCCTATATATCTTCAGCCGTTGTACTACTAATCTCATTTCGAAACTATAAAAGAGTGGTGCAAAGGGGAGTTGAGGCAAAGAGTATGGTAGTTGATAATAGAGATAGTATAGAGCGAATTGATGATCCATTTGATCTTTATAGTAAAGAGAATAGAGAGTTTGAGAGCGAAGCATCACTTAAAGAGATAATTAAAGCTCAAAAGAGGGCTCTTAAAAGAGGGAGAGGCTCATTAAAAGAGAGAGTAGGAAGTACTCTTTATGCATTTTCACCTTTACGATTGTTAAGCTACTTTCTATTGATTTTTGGGTTTTTATATCTCTTAAAACATAAGAGTTTAGTATTAAGTTACTACTTGAGTGCACTCATTATACCTGTAATTCTTGTTATTTTCTATCTCTTTATTGTCGGTGCACAAATAGAAATAGAGGAAGAGAATTGAAGCTAGGATATAAAATTATTATTGCTCTATTGGTTGCAGGGGCTTTTTTCTATCTAAAATCGGTACGAGATCATAAGTTAGAGAGATTTGAGCAGAAAGTGAAAAAATTAATAACCGATATTCGCCATCGAGACTACTTTGCTTTTCAGCAAGAGTTATTACCAGAGTTGACTAAACGGGTAAGTATAGAGAGTATTCAGCGTTTTATGGAGCCTCTAAAAATTAAGAGAGATGTTAAAGTTGAACTTGCATCAGTTAAAGAGCAAAATAGTACATCGAGTGTTGCAGGCTATATCTATTCTCAAACGTTAAAATTGCCATATAATATGGTTTTTAAAGAGTATAATAGGAGTCGATTACTACTTTTAAGTATCAGTATTGGAAATAGTACGCTTCAAAAAGATGAGGAAGAGTTTCCAATTATTCAAAAGAGGTAACCAAATTACCAATTGAGGAATTGTGTTTAATTAAGTATAATTTATAAATACTCAAAATTTTACTTTTTGGCTTAACGTTAAAACTTCTATTAACCTAAAATTTGCATTAGAGATTAACAACCTTTAGCAAATCATTTAGCTATGGGCATTTATAAAAATCCATCAATTAACCTATGGATTAACTTCAAGATTTTTGCAAACACCTATAACCAAAGCATTTGCCAAATCTTTGCTAATTCTAATACAAAATTTGGGTTAATGGATAATTTGGATTACTAAAGCCTTTCTAAAAATTTTTTGACTTTAAGCATGTCATAGTATGCCTCTTTTTTTGCTGATGGATTTCTTAAGAGAAAACTTGGATGGTATGTTGGGAGCACTTTAGAGTTGTGGTAAGTAAAAAAGTGTCCTCTTGCTTTTGAGATTGCAGTGGTATCATTGGTTAAGTAACGGAATGCTGTTGCTCCTAGAGCAACAATCAGTTTTGGTTGTATTATTTCTAACTCTTTTAAGATATAAGGGCGGCATGTGAGTGCCTCTTTAGGTGTTGGTGTTCTATTGTTTGGAGGACGACACTTAACAATATTACTAATATAGACACTGCTTCTAGGACGCTCTAACACTCGCTCTATCATATTGGTTAACAGCTCTCCTGCACGACCAACAAAGGGTTCTCCTAAAGAGTCTTCGGTAGCTCCAGGTGCTTCGCCAATAAAGACAATATTACTCTTTGGATCTCCTTTTCCAAAGACAACTTTGTTTCTGCTTTTGCTCAGTTCACAGAGGTGGCAACTGTTGCAAATTTGCTTGAGATCGTTGAGATTATCTGGAAGATTGATGTTTCTTTCTTGCAAAGGAGTGATCGCTTGTACATAACTATCACCCAGTGCCTTTTGAATGAGAAGTTTTTTTAGTTGAAGTGCACTGAAGAGTCTATGCATCTGCTTTTACCTTATAGATTATGGAGTAGATAAGTGGAATATAGATAAGGTTGAGTATAGTTGCCCATGCTACACCAAAGCCAAGTGTAATTGCCATAGGTTGTATAATTAAGGCTTGACCACTTGCAAAGAAGATGAGTGTGGAGAGTCCAAGAACAGTGGTTATAGATGTGAGCATAATTGGCCTCAACCTTGTAGCAGCTTTTGCTACCAACTCTTTATAAGTTTTGGTACCTTTGATAAACTCTAACATAATAATAGCATCATTGACAACTACTCCAGCTAAGCCAACAATGCCCATAGCTCCAGGCATTGTTAGATTGAGCCCCATAATTTTTGTTCCAGCCAATGCTCCTAAAATAGAGAGAGGAATAACACTTATGGTTACTAGCGGTAAGATTAGTGAATTAAACATTAACACAAGGGAGATAAAGATTAAAAAGAGTGCTAAAATAGCTGCTTGTTGCATCTCTTGCTGTACTTGTTTATTAGCCTCCTCTTCACCTTTAATAATAAACTCATACCCTTCTTGTTTAAGCGTATTCAGGAGCGGTTCAAGCTTTTTCATTACTTCTGAGACAGTAATTTTCCCTTTAACTGTTTGGGCTGTAACGCTCCAGACTCTTTTCCCATTATCTTTATAAAATACAAGTGGGCTTTGCACATGGATAAAGTCTACAATATCTTTTAACTCAACTTTAGATCTTCCATCAGGTGTAGTAAGTTGAACACTTTTGATATTGAAGTTAATATCTTTTTGACTATCAAGAAGTTTTATACGAATAATTCCAATATCTCCTAGCATTTTGCCATACTCAGCTTCTAAAAAGAGCCCCCTAAGCTCTTTTGTAATGTATGCTTCACTAAAGCCTAATTGCTCTCCATACTCATTTACTTTTAATTTAATCTCAGGTGGTCCTAGTTTTTTATTAGTAGTAACAGAGGTTACACCTTTAATCTCTTTTAGTTTTTTTTCAATTTGAGCAATAGCAATATCGACATCTAAATTGGCTTTTTCAACTATATTTATCTCTATATCATTCCCTACAACTCCCGTTTGTGGTACATAGATTTGCAGATCTTTATAGCGAGGCGTACCATCGTGGTTTTTTAGATGCTTTAACCCTTTTAATGCTTTTTTTGTCTTCTCTAATATCTCAAAGGCACTCTTTTCTCTAACCATATTGCTATCGTCATACTCTAGAGAGAAGAGAGGATTTATATATTTATCAAAGAAGTTTTGTGGGGCTCTCTCTTTAAGGTTAATAAAGATATGAAAGAGGTGCTCACCACTCTCAAAAGTATTATCTGGATTGAACTTTATTCCAACAATAGAGGTAATTGAGTCTACATCTTTCCCTTTTATTGTGTTTAGGAGTCTCTGCTCTAGTGGCTTGAGTAGTTTTTGTGTCTCTTTGAGTTTATTGTTTACATCTACACGCCCGCTTATATATATCTGCTCTGCATCAAACTTTGGAAAGAGTTCAAATTTGCTTGATTTAAAAATAGCGACTGTCCCTAAAAGAATGCTTGCAATTAAGAGAGTAGTAGAGATATATTTATATTTGAGTAGAGCAAGTAAAAAACTTTTATAAAAACTATAGATTTTTTCCCAATGTGTGGCTATTTGATGATCTTTTGTAGAGTGCTTTCCAATACTAAAGAGCTCTTTTGCGTGGAGTGGTAAAAAGTAGAATGCTTCAAAGAGTGAACTTAAAAGAAGTACACTAATCATGACAGGGAGAATTTTGATAAAGATTCCAATTTTACCACTCATAATTAAAAGGGGCAAGAAGGCAAAGATAGTAGTTGC
>JALWMN010000131.1 GCA_027083895.1 Campylobacteraceae bacterium | reverse complement strand
TCTTGGTAGAAGTTCTCTATTGTCTTTGGCATACTTAAATGGGCTACAAAACGAATATTGCTCTTATCTATCCCCATACCAAAGGCGATTGTGGCCACTACTACCTCTAATTTATCGGCTATAAAATCGGCATATATTCTGTTTTTTAACTCGCTGCTAAGCCCTGCATGTAAGGCATCGCCTTAATACTTTTGCTCTGCAAAAATGCAGCAATAGTCTCGGTAGATTTACGAGAGAGTGTATAGACAATCCCACTCTCTCCATTAAAACTTTTAATAAACTCTAGTAGTTGTGCTTTACCATCTTTAAGGCGGTTTTGTACTCGGATTGTTAGGTTTTTACGAAAAAGTTTGCCTCTTACAATCTTTGGGCTCTCTAATCTTAGAGCTTTTACTATATCACTCTCAACAGCCTTTGTCGCCGTTGCGGTAAATGCCGCTATTGGTGTAGTAGGAAAGTTATACTTTAGCAGAGATAATTTACGGTAATCCTCTCGAAACTCATGACCCCACTCACTTACACAGTGGGCTTCGTCGATTACGAAAAAGTTAATATTTAAATTTTGAAGCAAATTTAAAAAGTACTCGTTATGGAGCCTCTCAGGTGCTACATAGAGCAGCTTTATCTCTTTGTTGTAGAGTTGTCTCTCTATTGCTCTAATCTCTTCTAAGCCCCGCATAGAGCTAACCATTACAGCACTAATGCCATTAGCTCTAAGTGCTACGACTTGGTCATGCATAAGGGCAAGTAGTGGAGAGACTACAACAGTTACACCACCCATAAGCAGTGTTGGCAGCTGGTAACAGAGCGACTTACCACCACCTGTTGGCAATATCATAAGGACATCTTGTTGTGATAATATAGAGTCGATTACCTCTTCTTGTAGCTCTCGTAATTCGCTATGCCCAAAGTACTTTTTTAAAAGCTCTCTTTTTTGCATAGCTTAACGCCAAAATCTGTTAAGAATGTAGTTTTTAAAATTTGTCAAACGAAGTTTTAAATAGAGTTTTACTTTTTGTGATATCTTTATAATCCGTTTATAAATTGGGCTCTCTTGAATATATCTTTTAATTGCTATCGTCTTTTCGTAAAGATAAGCAAACCACCCAAAAGAGAGGAGTTTACTCTTTTGTGTATTCAAAACCCAAAAGGCAAAAGCAGCTAAAAGTAATTTTAAACCATAAGCAATAATAGCCGTAATAATATACCCTTGTACTGCAACAATAGCAGAAGCCACCCCTAATAGCTCAGCTACAACTAAAACAATTAGAAAAAAAAGTAAAATCGTATAGCGGTTTTGCTTTGCAAGAAAAGCTTCGAACTTCTCAAATAGACGTAGATACTTTAAGTAGCGGAAAAGTGGTTTTGCAAACTGCTCCCAAATGATCTCTTCGAATAGAATATAGAGAAGTACTAGTATATATTGAATTATAAAAAAAAGTTTACGGAGTGCTACTTTAATAGAGTCCATTACAATATGAGCCTATATAGGCTCTAAAGTTCCTATTTATTTCGAAGCTCTTTAATTCTTGCAGCTTTACCACGGAGATTTCTTAAATAGAATAGTTTTGCTCTTCTAACTCTACCTCTTCTTACAACTTCGATACCTTCGATACTATCAGAGTAGAGTGGGAAAATTCTCTCAACACCGATATTATTTGCACCAATTTTTCTAACAGTAAAAGTTCTTCCAGTTCCTTCACCACGGATTGCAATACATACACCCTCGAAATTCTGCACACGCTCTTTGTTCCCCTCTTTAATTCTAACTGCTACTCTTACAGTATCGCCAGCTCTAAACTCTGGAACATCTTTAGCCTCAATCTGTGCTCTCTCAAAGCTCTCAATATACTTATTTCTCATGCTTACCCTTTACCTTACAAAAAATATCTGGCCTAAAATAGTTTGTCTTACACAAAGCTAAGTTCAGTTTAATGGACGCGATTTTACTATGATTCCCCTTTAAAAACTCTGAAATTACAGCTTTTTCTTCATAAATATTTGGCTTTGTAAAAGATGGTGCTTCTAGGAGTGATTTTTCAAAACTCTCTTCGACTAAAGAGTCACTATTTCCTAAAACACCCTCCACATTTCTTGCCACTGCATCACATACAACCATTGCAGCTAACTCACCACCAGTTAAGATAAAATCACCAATACTTAAGACTTCATCTACATAGTTTTCGATAAACCGCTCATCAAAACCTTCGTAGCGACCACAAACTAATGTAATAGATTTACTCTTAGCCAATCGTTTTGCATCTTTTTGATTAAATTGCTTTGCAACAGGTGTCAGGGCAATAACTTTTGTTTCTGGATCTTCAGTTTTAACTACCTTAATAGTATCTACAAGTGGCTGCATCGCCATCAGCATACCAGCACCACCACCAACTATTGCATCATCAACCTTTTTATGGCGATTAGTTGAGTAGTCTCGCGGATTATAAAAGTGTAGCTCAATATGCGACTCTTTAATAGCTCTATAAAGAATTGAATCGCTAAAATAGCCCTCTATAATATTAGGAAAGAGTGTAACAAAATTAAAACGCATCTAACTCGCTTCTAAAATATCTTTAGCACCACAAACAGCTATAGTTTTAGCCTCAACATCGACCTCTTGAATAAATTGTGGGATATAAGGGAGTAAGAAAGATTTTGCCAAGCCACTTTCTACAAGTGATGTATCACTCTCGATTAAGAAGTAGTCACCTTGCGGAAGTCTTTGGATCTCTTTAACCACTCCTAAACTCTCGCCCTCTTCTACAATATTGCATCCAATTAGATCAAACCAAAAATATTGCCCCTCTTTGAGCGTACAATACTGCTTTGTCTCTTCTTTTGTAGAGAAAATTTTAGCATTAGTAAATCTTTTTGCATCTTCTGGAGTATCGATACCTTCAAGTTTGATTGTATTTCGTTTTTGGTTATATCGCTCTATGGTCACTTCGCCGCGATTGGTCTGAAGTTTACGACCAACTTTAAATTGCTCAGGAAAGTCTGTAAAGAGGTTGAGTTTTAAATCTCCTCTTAATCCAACAGCTCTTCCAAACTGCCCAATTAAAAAACTCTCCTCTTTCTCCATCTACCTAGCTTTGACACTAACTTTGTAACTTGGTCCACCCTTTGGTTTGCAACCAGAAATAACAGTCTTAATTGAGCTTATCATTCGACCATCTTTTCCGATTACTTTGCCTATGTCATCTGGATGGACATATAGAAGCAACTCTGTTAAGTTTTCATCGAGAGTATTCGTATCTATCGATACCTCTTCAGGGTACTTTGCAATCAGCTTTACATACTCTACAATGAAATCTTTAACCATAAATTATTTACCCGTAATTCTTTTTACAGTTGGGCTCATTTGTGCACCAACACTTAACCAGTAATTTAATCTCTCTTCATCAAATTTTATATCTTTATTTGGAACAACAGGATTATAATAACCGATTGATTCGATCCAACCACCATCTCTTCTTTTTCTGCTATCTGTTACAACTATTCTGTAAAAAGGCTTTTTCTTTCTACCCATTCTTGTTAATCTAATTACTGTCATCTTCCTACCTCGGTAATTTTTTCTCTAAAGTACATAATGCTACTTTTTGGTGGCGAATTCTACCACAATTATATTAAAAAAAATATTAAAACACTCCAACTTACTTTTATTT
>JALWMN010000130.1 GCA_027083895.1 Campylobacteraceae bacterium | reverse complement strand
TTCGTGGTAGTATATCAGTTTTTATCTTGCGTATAAGATAGCTCTTTCTTTTATAATCTAAGCTACTATTTTGCATAAGTTCTCGCAATTTTATTTTGTAGAATATCTCGAGTTCACGCAAGATTTGTGCATCAAACTCCTCTTTTGTAAGTACAGGTATTTTATCATCAACAGCAATACCTCGAAGGATTGGATCTTCAAGGTTTCCGCTTGCAAGATTTCGTAGTGCCATCTCATACGATTTTGCGATTGGAAAATCGATTATATCAAGTAGTTCATCGATGAGTTCAGGTTTTTCTAAAAGGGTCTTTAAGATCGCCTCCCAAGCAGGGTCTTTTTTAACTTCGGCTTCTTTTGAGGCACTTTGAACTCTGTTGTTACTTTTAAAATAGGCAGTAGGTAGGGCAAAGATGCGTGAAGCTTCATGCATATATGCCTCTTGAGCAATGGGGCTTAGGGTATTTAAGAATTGTCTTGCTTCATTGACTGCTTGCTCCTTTTGGTGGGGGTTTTTAAGATCGTATTGTTTACTAATTTGCTCAAGTACAAAGAGAGCTAAGTCAGTACCGCTATTTAGCAACTCTTGCAGTTTCTTAAGCTCTTTTTTTGCAACCATATCGGCTGGATCCATTCCTTGTGGGAAGAGGACTACATTTCCTTCAAAGCCACTGCTGCTAAGCATCTTCGCAGCCTTTAAGGCAGCTGCAATTCCTGCACTATCCCCATCGTATGCTACAATTACTTTTGGTTCCCCCTTTTTAAGTAGCGGGAGGTGCTCGCTTGTAAGAGCAGTTCCAAGTGTTGCTACAGCACTCTCAAAACCTGCTTGGTGGAGCATAATAACATCTAAGTAGCCCTCGGTAAGAATAATTTTCCTCTCTTTATAGATGCTATTTTTTGCAAGGTAGTAGCCATAGAGGAGTCTTGATTTGTTAAAGAGTTTTGTCTGTGGTGAGTTGATATATTTTGCTGGATGGTTGCTCAGTGTTCGTCCACCAAAACCGACTATTGCACCAGCTGTGTTGTAGATAGGAAAGGTGACTCTCTCGATTAATCTGGCGTAGTAGTCGCCCCGCTCTCCTTGAGCCAAGATGCCAACTTCGAGTGCTTTTGGTAGAGGGATTTGGTTTTGTTTGAGGTAGTTTATAACATCGCTATTGTTTCCTACATAACCAATACCAAAGTGTTCGATTGTTCGCTTTGCAATACCTCTTTTTTCTAAATACTCAAGTGCGGTACTATTTTTTGCAAGATTATCGCGGTAGAAGTGCTGCATAAGCTCTAAGATGCGGCGATCATCGCGACTACTATCTGCTCCTTTTGTGTAGCTAAGTGGGATGTTGTAGTTGCTTGCGAGCTTCTCAATTGCCTCTGGGTAGCTTAACTTCTCATACTCCATAACAAACTTTATAGCATCGCCGCCAATCCCGCAACCAAAGCAGTGGAAGATCTGCTTTTGTGGACTTACAACAAAACTTGGAGTTTTTTCTCCATGAAATGGACAGTTTGTTTTAAAGTTTACCCCACTCTTTTTAAGTTCTAAGTAGTTGCCAATAACATCAACAATATCGATGGAGCTTTTTAATCTTTCTATAGAATCTTTCGCGATCATATGAGAATTATACCTCAAATAATCTTTTTGTGCTATAATTGGGTATTCAAATTTTAAGGAGTGTAGAATGGATTTTGGTGATTTAATCAAAATGGGTGCAAGTATGATACAAAACGATTCACAAGAGAGTACCTCCAATTTAAGTACTGATCTTATATCAAACGCTTTGGGTTCGCTATTTAGCTCAAATGATGGAGAGGGATTTGATTTAAGTTCTATTGTAAGCAATCTTACAAATGGGGATCTTGGAGAGACAGTTGCAAGTTGGATAGGAAGCGGGGAGAATAAGCCAATTGATCCAGAGGCTACTACTGAGCTTTTAGGTGAAGATAAGATAGAGGAGTTTGCACAAAAGCTTGGTGTCGATGTAGAGACAGCAAAAAAATCTTTGGCTGAGACACTACCAAATTTAGTAGATAAGGCAACTAATGAAGATGAGTCTTTAGCTAGTTCACTCCTAGAGAAGGTCGGTGGGGTTGATGGTTTAATGGATTTAGCTGGTAAATTCTTTAGAAGCTAATCTCTCTTTACTTACTGCTGCAATATTTATTAAAAAGTATACGCAGCAGTAGCTGCAATTTTTCTTACTCAATTATGTTATAATTGGCTGCAAAATAGACTATTTGGAGTTGGCGTGGAGGCTCTTTTTCCAAGTTATAATGATCCTATTGTTAGTATTTTGTTGCTGCTTGGGACTATTTTTGCAATTTCGGTAATATCGTATGCTTATAGTCTCTGGAAGCAGGAGCAAAAGAGTAAAGAGCTGCAGCAGTTTTTAAAGAGCTTCGATAGCCAAGAGCCTCTTTTGGATATACAGAGTATGCCCTTTGAGAAGGGGATGACAAAGCCTCTCTTTTTGCTTGCTCAAGCCTATGAGAAGAGTGGAGAGTATGCTCAAGCGATCGATCTTTTTATCTATTTAATTAATAATACAAATGATACTGCTCTTTTGATGCATTTAGCTTCTGCGTATCACAAGGCTGGTTTTTTAAAGCGAGCAATCAAGATATATCGTCAGATTTTGCGGAACTTTCCACGAAATAAAGAGGCTCTTTATGAGTTAGAGTTACTCTATGAGAAATTGAATGAGTTTGATAAGGCTAGAGAGGTTCTAGAGGTGCTCGAAGCCCAAGGAGAGCAGGTGCAAAAAGAGAAGATTGCCTTGGATATTTTAGAGATTAAACACTCAAAGATACCTAAAGAGCAGCAGTTTGAGGAGATTGTTAAAATATATAGGGAGCATGGGCATATTTTGGCACTACGAGAGCTCTTTTTGCTCGATCCACAAAGTGCATGGGGCTATTATAGCGAGAGCGAGTTCCAAAAAATAGTCGACATATTATGGAAATTAAAAATAAATATGGTCGATTTGGATATAATTAGCAAAGATATTCCTCTGCAGCAGCTCTACTATGTAAAAGGGGTAATCGATGGAGAAGCGGAGGGTAAAAGTGGTATTTTTGCTATTGATCTTTTAGCATCTGCAAAAGCAGCTGGAAATGAGAGTGGCGATTTGGCATTTATCTATATTTGCCAAAGCTGTAAACATAGTTACCCTCTGCCCTTTTCGAGGTGCCCAAATTGCCATAGAGTCTATAACTATAAGATTGAGGTAGTAATTGAAGAGTCGAGAAAAGAAAGTGGTTACTCTCTACAGTGACGGTTCTAGTTTGGGTAATCCTGGTCCTGGCGGTTGGGGTGCGATACTAGAGTATAATGGATATAAAAAAGAGTTAAGTGGTAGCGAGAGAGAGACAACCAATAATAGAATGGAGCTAAAGGCTGTGATTGAGGGGCTTAAACGTCTTAAGGAGCCTTGCCGTGTTGAGGTTGTGACTGATAGTAGCTATGTGGCAAATGCGATTAATAGTTGGCTCAAAGGGTGGATTGCAAAAGGTTTTAAGGGTGTAAAAAATGTCGATTTGTGGCAAGAGTATTTAGGGGCAGCAAAGGGGCATGATATACGAGCTACTTGGATAAGAGGTCACAATGGACACCTTGAGAATGAGCGGTGCGATACCCTTGCAACAGAGGCAGCAAAGCAAGTAAAAAAGGAG
>JALWMN010000129.1 GCA_027083895.1 Campylobacteraceae bacterium | reverse complement strand
GAAGTTACCATTGCATTATACGCGAAAAACCCTTCTACTGTCTGCTCTTTAAAGATTAAAAATATCTCCAACCCATACAATAGGGATATTACAAAAGATAAATTCAAGCCGGTTTTTTTAAAGCCTGGCCGTTACTATAGAGCCGATTTGCCCCACATTTTAAAAGGGAAATATGAATTTGAATACACTTGGTATAAAGATGGGAAATTTTTGGACAGTTTTTTAAAAACAGTAAGAGTTTTTGAGTATCACAACATTAAACATAAACTACATAAACGGTTTAATTTGACTTTTTGGATAAGAGTTCCTAAAGAGTGTAAGTAAATTTAAAATTAGAATTGGTTGCGGGAGGAGGATTTGAACCTCCGACCTTCGGGTTATGAGCCCGACGAGCTACCAGGCTGCTCTATCCCGCGATAGAAAAGAAGTGGATGGGGTAGAGGGACTCGAACCCCCGAATGGCAGGACCAAAACCTGCTGCCTTACCACTTGGCGATACCCCAGCTTTTTAAGTGACGAAATTATAGCAACTTTTTTTAAGTTTGTCAAGAGTTTTTTTGTTAAAAAAATATTTTTTATAACTAGTTTTCAGCTTAACACTATTTCGATATAATAAAGGCAAATTTGTATTAGCTAAGTAAGAGTCTTTCAAAGGAGTATAATGTCAAAATCGATACAACGTGTTCAAGAGGCGATAGAGGAGATCAAAAAGGGAAATATGGTCATTATGATGGATGATGAAGATAGGGAGAATGAAGGTGATCTCGTCTATGCTGCCACTTTTAGTACACCTCAAAAGGTGAACTTTATGGCAAAAGAGGCAAGAGGACTTATTTGTACACCAATGACTAAAGAGATTGCAACTAGACTCAATCTTCAACCTATGGTTACCAATAACGACTCTGCACACGAGACCGCTTTTACAGTTTCGATAGATGCTGCCAGTGCAAAAACAGGAATCTCTGCAGCAGAGAGAGATGAGTGTATTCGTCTTTTAGCTTCACCCCTTAGTCGTAGTGATGATTTTGTCCGTCCTGGACATATCTTTCCTCTTATTGCTAAAGATGGTGGGGTACTTGTTAGAACTGGGCACACTGAGGGCTCAGTTGATCTTTGTGTACTTGCTGGACTTGCACCTGTAGCTGTAATTTGTGAAATAATAAAAGATGATGGTACAATGGCTAGAAGGGATGACCTAGAGATCTTTAAAGAGAAGCACAATTTAAAATTTGTCTATATCTCTGATATTGTTGAGTATCGCCTTGCAAATGAGAAGCTAGTTACGCAAACCAATATTGAAGAGCAGCTTTTTTTTGGTGTAAAAGTTGAAAAAATTACATTTAAAGACCATCTAAATAGAGAGCATACTGTCATAAAATTCTATAGTGCCAATAAAAGAGAAAATGTACGCTTTCATAATATTGGAAGCGACTTAAATTTACTTACTAATGAAGCAAAATATAAAGCACTCATGAACTCAATTGATTATTTAAAAAGAAATGGTGGATTACTTATTTTTTTAGATACAAAAGTTATATCAAAAGAGCAAGCAAGAGAGTTTGGTATAGGTGCCCAAATTTTAAAATCTCTTGGAATTGAAGAGATTAACCTTTTAACAACTCATAAAGATACAGAGTTTGTAGGTTTAAGTGGTTTTGGCTTGAATGTTGCTAAAAAAATAGTTCTTTAATTGTATAATTGCATCAAAATTGTTACTATGGAGTAGATATGGGTTTAGGAATAGGACTTGTGGGCTTACCAAATGTAGGAAAATCAACAACTTTTAATGCTTTAACAAAAGCACAAAATGCAGAGAGTGCAAACTACCCTTTCTGTACAATTGAACCAAATAAAGCAGTTGTACCAGTACCAGATAAACGTTTAGATGAGTTAGCAAAAATTGTAAATCCTCAAAGAGTACAATACTCTACTATAGATTTTGTTGATATTGCAGGTCTAGTTAAGGGTGCAAGTAAAGGCGAAGGTCTTGGGAATAAATTCTTATCTAATATTAAAGAGACAGAGGTAATTTTACAAATTGTAAGATGCTTTGATGATGAAAATATTACTCATGTAGAAGGAAGCGTAGATCCAGTTCGAGATATAGAAATTATCGAAACTGAACTTCTTTTGGCTGATATTGATACATTAGAAAAAAGAATCAGCAACCTTGAGCGGAAAGCAAAAGGGAATGATAGAGATGCTAAAGCCCAATTAGAAGTTGCAAAAAAATTACTAAAACATCTAGAAGCAGAAAATCCAGTTTCTACTTTTGAAGATGACAGCGAGGCTTTTAAAACATTAAAAAAAGAGTTAAGATTTCTAACTGCAAAAGAGATAATTTATGGTGCAAATGTAGATGAAGATGGACTTGCTGAGGATAATGACTATGTAAAAGCTCTTAAAGAGTATGCTTCTAACCACAATAGAGAGGTGATCAAGCTTTGTGCAAAAATCGAAGAGGAGATGGTTGGATTTGACGAAGAGGAGAAGCAAGAGATGCTAGAGTCTTTAGGGGTAACTGAGTCTGGACTCGACCAAATAATCAAAAAAGGTTTCGACAAGTTAGGACTTATGAACTACTTTACAGCAGGAGTTAAAGAGGTTCGCTCGTGGACTATAAAGAAGGGAACAACCGCTCCAAAAGCTGCAGCTGTGATCCATAATGACTTTGAGAAAGGCTTTATTCGTGCAGAAGTTATCAGTTATGAAGATTTTATTAAATATGGTGGCGAAGCAGGGGCAAAAGAGGCTGGAAAGATGCGACTAGAGGGTAAAGATTATATTGTGCAAGATGGTGATATAATGCACTTTCGATTTAATGTGTAGGAGAGAGTATGAAATATATTTATCTCCTAATTTTTACTATTTTTATAAGTAGTTGTAGCCATAAAACTGCAAAAGCTCAATCAAAATTTATTATTAGTGGAGAGAGTCAATATAATATAGAAAATAGTTTGGAGAGAATGAGTGTAAATTTAAAGAAGAAAAACTACTCTATTGTTTCAGTTTTCGACCACGAAAAGGAGGCAATAAAGCTTAAAGAGATGCTCTACCCTACTAAAACAATAAATTTTTATAACTCAAAGATTGCTACAAAGATGATTTCGTGTAATCCTAGTATCTCTATGGAGTTTCCTATACGAGTATCGCTCTATAATAAGATAGATGGAACTACCTATTTTGCATATACAGACCCAGAGTATTGGAGCCTTAAACATAATATTAAAGATAGTGAGTGTCTTAAGTTAATAATACTAATTAAACAAGATTTACAAGAAGCAACTTCTCTTATAAAGAAGAAAAAAGAATGAATCCATCAAAAGTAATCATAGCTTTAAAAGATGCTCTAAATTTAAGCAGACCACAAATACTCTCGCTCTATAATTTAGTATCATACCCTATGAGCAAAGAACGGCTCGATAGGATACTAAAAAATCCATCTAATAAACGTAGCATAGCAGCCACTTATGAAGAGTTAGGACTCTTTTTAGATGCTCTCATATTACACAAACGAAAAGAGTCTCTAAAGAGTACTAATAGTGATGAGGAGATAGAGTTAACAAACAACCTTATCTTAAAAAAGATCCGTGTAGCATTGAACCTAAAAGAGTATGAGATTGCAATTATATTTGAGCTTGTCGATTTTAAGATTAGTAAATCAAAAATTAAAGATCTCTTTCGCTC
>JALWMN010000128.1 GCA_027083895.1 Campylobacteraceae bacterium | reverse complement strand
CTTATATAATCAATATGCTCAAAAGCTGGGGGCTAAAAATTTTGATCGTAAAAAAGCAAAAGAGTTAGGTTTAGATAAGATTGCTTTTAAGAGTTTATACAATCAAGCACTCCTTTTAAATATGGCTAAAGAGTATGGTGTTGTCGTTTCAGATAAAGAGGTGGCTGATGAGATAGCAAAATTTGATATTTTAAAAGATCAAAATGGAAATATTGATAAAAAAATATATGCAAATTTTTTACGATCTCGTGGTCTTAAAGCGAAAGACTTTGAAGCAATTATTCGAGATGAATTAATAGTTCAGAAGTTACAGAGTATGCTCCATATTAAGCCATTGCCTTTAGAGAAAGAGGCTATGAGTGCAACATTTAAAATTGAAGATAAGATCAATTATAAAATAGTTAAGTTTAGTGATGTGAATGTTACTGTAAGTGAAGATGAGATAAAGAAGTATTGGCAAAAACATAGAGCAAACTATCTAACTAAGACAAAATATAATTTAGAGTTGCTCTATACAAAAGCTAACGATATCAACTTTAGTAAAGATGAGTTGGAGAGATATTATAAAGAGAATAGTTTTAATTATGTGGATAACAATGGAAGTATTCTTCCATTTGACAAAGTAACCCAGAGAGTAGAGCAAGATTTAACTCTTAAGAAGCTTAAGAAGATAGCAATTTTAGAGAGAAATAGGTTTAAAAAAGGGAAGTTAAAGGCATCAGAAGTAGTAACATTGGATGAGAGTGACCCACGACTCTCTAGTGAGATCTGGAAGATGATTCAAGAGGCTGCTGATGGGGAGTATTTAAAACCAAAAGTGGTGGATGGTAAATATGTGACAGTTCATTTAGTGAAGAAAATTCCTCCACAAGAGAAGAGTTTTGAAGAGGCAAAAGTTGATGTAAAAAAGGATTATTTGCTCCAACTTAAAAAGGATAAGTTAGATAAGTTAGCTAAAGATATTATGCAAGATTCTAACGCTTTAGATAAGAGTGTTAAAGATTTTATCTCTTTAAATAAATTTCAAACAATTGATGGTTTAACACCACAAGATAGTATGAAGGTTATCCGTTATATATTTGGTAGTGATAAGAAGATTGATAAAGTCTCTATTAGTGATGGAGTATTTATCTATAAAGTTACTGAGCAAAAGATTTTAGAGGATAATAGTACAACTAATCTACTCAATAAAGAGATAGCTTCTATTAAGAATGGGGAGTTAAATAGTAATTTACTCAAAGAGTTATCTTCTAAATATAGTTTAAAAGTATATGAAAAGGGTCTTCAATGAGTAAAACGATATTGGCTATAGATATTGGCTCAATGGCTGTAAAAGCTGTTATAGCAGAAGTAGATGAGTTTGGAGATATTAAGGTGTTGGGCCATGGAATGGCTCGATCACAAGGAGTTAAAAAAGGAATTATTACCAATATTGATCTGGCTTCAAAATCGATACGGCAAGCTGTTAGTGATGCAAGAAGAATAGCTGGAAATAATATAAGTCAAGCAGTAGTGTCTATCTCGAGTGCATATACAAAGACTACAAACTCTATTGGAATTGTTAATATTCCTCAAAAAGATATTACTGTTAAAGAGATAAATAGAGTTATGGAGACTGCACTCTATAATGCAGACATTCCAAAAGATTATGAGATTTTACATGTTTTGCCATATAACTTTAAGGTAGATGATCAAAACAGTATCGAAGACCCGTACAATATGAATGCTACAAGAATGGAAGTTGAGACACATATCATTATTGCACAAAAGTCAAGTTTAAGTAATGTGCGAAAAGCGATAGTTTCAGCTGGATTGGAGGTTGAGTCTATAGTTTTAGATAGTTATGCTTCATCAATAGCAACATTAAGCAACGATGAAAAGGTACTTGGTGTAGCAGTTATCAATATGGGTGGACAGACTAGTACACTATCTATTTTTAGAGGTAACTCAATTCGTTATAATGCATTTTTGCCTGTTGGCTCTGATCATGTCACTAATGATATATCGATCGCACTCCATACACCTTTAAATGTAGCAGAGAGTGTTAAAAAGAATTATGGTGATTTGGTAGAGATGAGCGATGATATATTAGAGCTTCCAATTATTGGAGATGAGGAGAATAAAAACTCTGTTCCATTAAAGGTTGTACACGATGTAATTGTAGCACGTGTAGAGGAGTCTCTTTTAATACTCTCTAAATATTTAGAGAAGAGTGGTTTAAAGTCAAAAATTGGTGCAGGTATCGTTTTAACTGGTGGGATGACTAAATTAAAGCATATGCGAGAGTTTGCACAATCAATCTTTCCAGGCGTTGCAGTTAGAATTGGATTACCTGTTCCATTAAAAGGGCTGGCTGAAGATCTTAAAGGACCAGAGAGTGCTACTGTAGTTGGCTTACTACTCTATAAAGCTGGAAAGCACACACAGTATGAAATTGATAATAAAAAGAGATTACTTCATCAAAAGGAGGAGCAAGATAGTCTGGGAGATATACGCTTAGGGAGTAGCTCAGCTACTCAGCATGAGGAGAGTGAGAATGGTATAGCTGGAGGTACGGCAGTAAGAGATAAAGATCAAATTGTCTTTACCGATCTTGCTGGTTTTGATGATGAGAATAGAGGTGATTTTTTAACAAAAATTAAAAATTGGATTAAGCAATTATTTTAATAAAGTCAAGTGAAGGAGATAAAATGAAAGATTTTAATATTGAAGTAGAGGTTTTGGATAATAGCATAGCACCAACTGAGGGGGCAATTATTAAGGCTATTGGAGTTGGAGGCGGTGGTGGTAATATGATAAACCATATGGTCTCTCAAAAGATTAGTGGTATTAGTTTAATTACTGCCAATACAGATGCTCAAGCATTAGATATGTCATTAGCTCCTTATAAGATTCAAATAGGTAAGAATGTCTCTCGTGGTCGTGGCTGCGGAATGGTTCCAGAGCGAGGAAGGGAAGCTGCAGAAGAGGCTTATGAAGAGATTAAAGAGGCACTTGCTGGATCAGATTTAGTCTTTATTGCTGCTGGTTTAGGTGGTGGTACTGGTACTGGTGCAGCTCCAGTTGTAGCAAGAGCAGCAAAAGAGGTCGGGGCTTTAACAGTTGCAGTTGTGACAACTCCATTTAAGTTTGAAGGTCGAAAACGAACAAAACTGGCTGAGCAAGGTTTAGCGGAACTAAAAGAGATAAGCGACTCTATTATTGTTATCCATAATGAGAGAATACTCTCTATTGCTGAGAAGAATTTGGGTGTAAAAGAGAGTTTTAAATTGGTAGATGATATTTTAGCTCAAGCAGTTGCAGGTATCTCAAACGTTATTATCTCACACTCACCTAGTGATATCAATCTTGACTTTGCCGATGTAAGAACTGTAATGAGTCATAAAGGGTTAGCACTAATGGGTGTTGGGCATGCTACAGGCCAGAATGCTGCATATGATGCTGCAACAGAGGCTATTAGCTCTCCTTTACTTGGCGATATCTCAATTAATGGTGCTCAAGGTGTACTTGTTCACTTTAGAATTCATCCAGACTATCCGCTCTTCCAGATCTCAGAAGCGATGAGTACAATTGAAGAGTATGCTGATGAAGAGGCAAGTGTAATCTTTGGTACAACAACCGATGAGAATTTAGCAGAAGATGAAGTTGGCATTACTATTATTGCAAATACAGAAAATGATGAGGCTCCAAAAGCTCCTCAGGGAAATAGTAGGTCTGGTGTTTATTAAGGGACTCCAAAAGCGG
>JALWMN010000127.1 GCA_027083895.1 Campylobacteraceae bacterium | reverse complement strand
GCTTCAAGTATCATAATTGTCTCACCCTCTTCTACTTTATCACCAACATTTTTTAATATTTTCCAGACATTTCCTGGTGTTTGAGAGTGAATCTCAATACTTCCCGCACTTCCAGTTGGAGCCGCTGACGCTGGAGCCGCTTTTGTCTCTTCAACTGCTGTAACTGCCTCTATAGAATCACTTCCAGGTGCAACCTGTACATTATATTTCTTTCCATCAACGATAACTGTATAATTCTCTGGTCCTTTATTTGCCATGCTACTTCCTTTCTCCTCATCTAATGAACTATCTAAACCTTTTTTTCTAACCATTAATGGCGACTCACCTTTTAAGAATGCAATACCCTTCTTATCGCATGATGCTGCAATAAAGATATTCTCTTCTGTTGTCTCGATACCCTCATCTTCAAGCACTTTTTTCCAGTAAGCGATAGATTTAGTCTCATCTCTATCTGCAATATCAAGTGGATTTTCTGTTGTTGGCTCTAGTTTCAGTTTTTCACTTGCAAGCTCTACTATCTCTGGATCTGGAGCAACTGGTGTTCGACCAAAGTAACCAAGAACCATCTTTCCATATCCTGGAGCAATCTGCTTCCAAGGGCCAAACATAACATTCGCATATGCTTGCTGCCAGTAGAATTGCGATACTGGTGTTACAGAGGTTCCATATCCACCCCTCTCAACAACCTCAGTCATTGCTGCAATAACCTGATCAAACATATGTAAATTTCCATTATCTCTCATCATCTGTGTATTTGCAGTAAGTGCCCCACCAGGCATTGGAGCAAATGGAATGAGTGGATTAACTTGGGTTGCTTCAGGTGGAATAAAGTAATCTTTCAACTGCTCTTTTAAAAACTCTTGATATTTCAATACTTTCTTAATATCTAAATCACCAAGATTATAATTCATCCCCTTTGTTGCATGCATAAGTGTTAGCATATCTGGCTGACTTGTACCACCACTTACTGGTGCTGCTGCTAAATCGATACCATCTGCACCAGCCTCAAGTGCTGCTAAGTAACACGCCACACTTACTCCAGCAGTCTCATGTGTATGGAGTCGAATATGCATATCATCCCCAAGAAGCTCCCTTGCCATTCGTATAGTCTCATAGATTTTAGCAGGGCTTGACGTACCACTAGCATCCTTAAATGCAATAGAGTCAAACTCTATGCCACTATCGAGTATCTCAATTACTTTCTTTTTATAAAAAGCTGCATCGTGTGCACCTGTACACCCTGGTGGAAGATCCATAAGTGTTACAACAACCTCATGCATCATTCCATGCTTCTTTATGGCTGCACCACTAAACTCTAAGTTTCGAATATCATTTAAAGCATCGAAGTTTCTAACAGTTGTAGTCTCATACTTTGCAAAGAGTTTCGCAAAGAGATCGATCATCTCACGACTCGCAGTATCAAGCATTACAGTATTGATACCTCGAGCCAATATCTGTAAGTTTGCCTCTGGACCTGCCGCCTCTCTAAAGCGTTGCATCATCTCAAAAGCATTCTCTTGCAGATAGAAAAAGAGTGACTGGAATCTCGCCCCTCCACCAAATTCAAAGTGTGTAATTCCTGTCTCTCTTGCGACCTCAACTGCTGGTAAAAAATCATCCATTAAGACTCTACCACCAAATACAGACTGGAAACCATCTCTAAATGTGGTATCCATTACATCAATATACTTTTTTGCCATCTTCTACCTTTAGCTTTTTTTGTAATGAGAGATTGCTGCTGCAATTGCAGCTATAAGTGCACCATCACTCTTTGCAGTAGTTGTTGCGCCCTTTACCGTTCGGGCACTACTGCTCTCGCTCTTATCTGGGAAATACTTCGCAACAATTTTAGCTTGCAAATTGGTTAGCAAGACAATAAATGCAAGAAGTACATAAACAATTCCCATTCCAAGAATCATAAATTTAACACTCTCAATAACCAAGTTATCCATAGTAACACCTTTTTAAAGTAGATGTAAAATTTTAAAATAGTTTCACTTGCTTAACCTTTAACAAAGATGATTTTCTCCTATTTTCTACGTCTACTTTTTCGTTTGGTAGCTTTTTCTTCTCGAATATACTCTTGATACATTGCATCTACAGCCTCTTTTTCATAGCCAATTGCTTCAAAACTACCAATACCCTCTTTCTGAACTGTGTAATAAAGTAGCTTTTTGATCAATTCAAGTGTATCAATATCCTCTAACTCATGTAGAATCGGATCAACAATGTTACTAATTTGCATAGATAAAATTTTGTGTTTAATTTGTGTAACATCATCCTGACTTAGCTCTCTCTCACCTAACTTCAAGACAGCTAACTGCATAGAAGCACCCACCTCTTTTTTGATTCGCTGCAACTCACGAAACTCTTCTGTTGTTACAAGTGTAATTGCCTTTCCATCTTTTCCAGCACGACCTGTTCTTCCAATTCGGTGTACATAGCTTTGGGGATCAAATGGAATATGATAATTAAAAACATGCGTAACATCTTTAATATCTAACCCTCTAGCAGCAACATCGGTTGCAATCAAGATATCTATCTTTCCTTGTCGGTAACTTTTCACAATTGCATCTCGCTCGATTTGCTCGATATCGCCATGAAGCCCTGCTACATTAAAGCCTAATGCTTTTAAATAGTCATTTAAACGATCAACCTCCCTCTTCATTCTACAAAAGATAAGAGCTTTTTTATACTTTTCACTCTCTAAAAGAGAAACTATTGCCTTGTCTCTTTGAGACTCTTCGATTATATAGTAAAGCTGCTCAATCTTATTATTTGTTGTACTCTCATTATCTTGTACAACCGAAATATACTCTGGATTATAAAGAAGGGTATCTGCTAAATCTTTAATAGGTTCAGGCATTGTAGCTGAAAAGAGAAGTGTCTGACGATTTTGTGGAATATAATTAAATATCTCTTTTACCGCATCTAAAAAGCCCATATCAAGCATCTCATCTGCTTCATCAAGTACTACAATCTCAGGATTAAAGTTATCAATCTTTCCCTTCTCATAGAGATCTTTTAACCTCCCTGGAGTGGCAACAACAATATCAACTCCTCTATGTATTAAAGCAATCTGACGTCCATACCCAACGCCGCCATAGATTGCTAATGTTCGAATACCTGCAAATCGCCCTAAATGGTAAAGATCATCACTGACTTGCGAAGCAAGCTCTCTTGTTGGTGTAATAACTAACGCTCTCTCTATCTCTTTATTGGCAATCTTCTCTAAAATGGGTAGACCAAATGCCGCAGTCTTACCTGTACCTGTATGGGCTTGTGCTACAAGATCTACACCATCTAAAACTAAAGGAATCGCCTCTTTTTGGATTGGACTTGGCTCTCTAAAACCAGCAACCTTAACCCCTTTTGCAATGTCAGGGTGAAAATGAAAATCACTAAACTTCACTGTTATCCTTTTGAGGAAGCTCAGAGCTTAGGGCTCAGAGCTTAGAGCTCGTAGTGCGGCTTCACCGCCTCTTAATATTTGTGGCTTTGCCACAATAATAAAAAGCGAAGCTACCATAATGGCTCTTAGCTCTACGCTCTTGGCTCTTAGCTTCCATATCATATCATATTCGCAAAATAACCACTCTCTTTTGCAAAAAGCTCTTGTGGTGTTCCACTATCTGCAACTCTTCCATCCTCTAAGACATAGATATACTCTGCACTCTCTATAGTGCTTAATCTATGTGCAATAGTAATTACTGTCTTATCAGATAGAAACTCTTTTAAATCCCTAAAGAGATGCATCTCTGTATGGACATCGAGTGCTGAGGTTGACTCATCTAAAATAACACACCGTGGATTCTCTAATACCATCCGAGCTATCGCAACTCGCTGCCTCTGACCGCCACTTAATTTCACCCCATCTTTACCAACTATAGTCTCTAAGCCATCCTCAAGCTGCTCTACGAGATCGCTAATTTGTGCAATCTTTAAAGCTCTCTGGATTTCTTTTTCGCTATATTCTCGTCCCAGGGTCAAATTAAAACGCATTGTATCATTAAATAGTTTAGGATGTTGCAAGATGAGGTAAATATTTGCTCGAATATCTCTAGGATCAACCTTATGGTAACTTACACCATTATATTTTAGCTCCCCACTTATAGGTTCATAAAACCCAGCTATTATATTTGCAAGAGTACTCTTTCCACTTCCACTTGGACCTACTATTGCCACCTTCTGCTTTGCCTCAATCCTTAGTGTAATATCTCTTAAAATAGGATGCTCTTTATTGTAAGCAAAGCTCATTTGTTCCATCTCTATAACCACCCCCTCTTTTTCAAAAACATTTACACTCTTTGGTACTCTTCGCTCTAATTTGAGCTTAAAAAGCTCATTGATCCTGCTGCAAGCTCCTTTTGCTGTAAAGAGTGCATACTGGAAATTGATAATATCTTGTGTTGGAGTCATCATAATCCAAAGGTAGCCAAAGATTGCAAGCATTAAACCAACCGATAAGTCACTATAGGCAACTGCCAAAATGCTTACCGATCGAAAGATCTCATATCCACTTAAAAAGGTAAAAAAGGAGATTCGAATTGCTCTATCGCTCTGGTAAGAAAACTTAATTGAGATATCTTTCAAACTCTTTGCTCTCTCCTCAACATGCCCAAAGAAGTATGCCTCTTTATTTGCCGCCTTAATTTGATTAAAGTGCTCCAAAGTATCGCTTAGACTCTCTTGAAACTTCTCTGTCGTCTGATTCTGCTGCTTTTTTAACTTGCCAACTCGCCTTGCTAATTTTGCAGTAAAAAAGACGACAATTGGATTGGTTAAAAGTATAAAAAGAGCTAACTGCCAATTGATCATTAAAAGAATTACCGAAGTAAATAGCAAAATAAGGGTTGAAATAATCAACTTCCCAACAGTTGTTCCTATAAAATTATCAACTGTATCGATATCAGTAACAAGCTTCGAAGTAATCGCACCTGGAGAGAATCGTTCATACTCACTTAGTGCCACCCCTTTTATATGCTTTAGTGCTGCAATCCGTAGCTTATAAGAGATATCCTTAGAGACTTTTAAGAACATCTTTATCTGCATATTGGAAAAGAGAATACCAAGAAATCGTAAACCTATTGCAAGCACTAAGAAGAAGAGTACATACCCAACAATGCCTAGATCTCCAAAGTAGCTACTTACAATTGCTGTAAGTTTTGGAGCTTTATGCAAAAGAAGCTCATCAATGAGCATAGGGATAAAAAGAGGTATGGTGACACTAATTAATGTCGCTAAAAGGGCAAAAAGATTCCCTACTATCAACTCTTTTTTATAAGAGAAGATCGCTTTAAAGATCTCCTCTATTTTACAACCATTCACCTCAATCTCCCTTTGGGAGAGCTCAAAGCTTAAAGCAAAAAGCTTAAGGCTCTCATTATTAAACCATTATTTTGCATTAGAGATTTACAACCTATCACAAATCATTTGCTAATTCTAATGCAAGATTTTGGTTTTATTATATCCTATTTACTATAACAGTGCAGACTATTGACTTTGAGCTTTAAGCCCCTATCTATCAACTATCGCTCTAAAACTACTCTTGCTACCTCTCGTAGATCCTTTATATCTACTATATCGCTTGCAGCCTCTTTTAAGATCGGTTTTGCACAAAATGCAATTGAAATTTTTGCATATTGAAACATACTAATATCATTAGCTCCATCACCAACTACAACAGTATTTTCCGCATCCACACCCAAAAGCTTCTGAAGTCTCTTAACCATCTTCCCTTTAGAGTCGCTAAACATCATCTCACCACCAACTAAACCAGTTAACTTTCCCTCTTTCTCATGAAGATAGTTTGAAAAATCTGCATCTATCCCAAGTGCTGCACAGATTGGCTCAGTAGCATTTCTAAAGCCACCAGAGAAGCAGACAACTCTATACCCATGCTCTTTTAAGCTGCTTACAGCCTCTTTTGCCCCTGGCATCAATGGAAGGTTTTGGCATATTCTATTAACACGCTCAACATCCAAACCCTTAAGAAGCGAAACTCTCTCTACTAGGGAGTCAAAAAAGTCTAACTCTCCAGCCATTGCTCGCTCTGTAATAGTAGCAACTTCTGCCTCTAAACCTAGCTCTTTTGCCAAAAAATCGATTGTCTCCCCATCCATAAGTGTGGAGTCAAAATCAAAAACTGCCAACTTCATTGCAACCCTTATTCTTTTTTAGATAGAATTATAGCTAAAGATTAAAAAGAGGGAAATAATGTTTAACAAATTTTGCCAGAAACTCCACTCCAAAGAGCTCTTTGTAACGGTAGAGATTACGCCACCACACGGTGCATCTATAGAGAATATTTTAGAGAAGATCCAAAAAAGTGGTATTTATAAGAGAGTAGATGGTTTTAGTGTTACCGATAATCCATTAGCACAACTTAAGATGTCATCAATACTTAGTGCAATCAAGGTGCAGCAAACCTTTAAGAAGCCAGTTATTGCAACTGTAAGTATGCGTGATCGCAATAAGCTCTCTTTGCAATCGAGTCTTCTAGGTGCAAACGACTTTAATTTACGACTCATCTTAGCACTCACAGGCGATCCAGCAAAATTTAGTGACCAGCCAGAGGTAAAAGGGGTACTAGAGCGAGACTCTACCCTTCTTTTAAGCATTATCTACCGCTTAAATAATGGTGTTGACTACTCCAATAAACCACTAAAACCTGCTCCAAAACCGATCTATCCATTTGCTGTAAGCAACGCCTATGCAAAAGATTATAAAATACTCTACAAAAGAATGCTTAAAAAGCTTAACTATGGTGCTAGAGCAATTATCACTCAACCAGTATATGATATTGAAAATGCCAAGAGACTCCTTGAGATATTTCAAGAGGCAAAAGAGCAAAGTATTCGAGAGAGCTCAAAAGATGCTGAGCTTATCTTTGGGCAATTTCCAGCGGTTAGAGCAAAAACTGTAAACTTTATTGCTGATAGAGTCCCAGGTATTAAAGTACCTAAAAAGATAATAGATGAGATGAATCTTGCTGCAATGGATGGAAAAACAAAAGAAGAAGAGATTGGCTTAGCTCTCTCAAAAGAGACCTTTGAATCAATTACCTCTCTCCATCCAAAAGTCCACCTTATGACTCATAACCGTTTTGATCTTTGCATGCAGATAATCGATAGTTTCAAAAGTAACTAGAGAAGAGTCTTTGCAGCTACTGCAGCTACAGCACTTTCACTTCTTAATATCAAAGGTGTATCAAAACCTATCCTCATTTGGGTATCAAAAAGGGCTCTCTCATCTTCACTGAAACCACCCTCACACCCAACTACCACTGTCTCAATATCTCTACTTTGCGAGACTCTATTTTTGCTAAAGTCAAGCAGATAACTCTTTGGATATTTTTGTACAAACTCATAAATTGAGTTGGCAAATGCAATCTGCATAAGCGAACTTCTCCCGCACTGTTGGCAGGAGTTGATTAATATCTTCTCTAATCGCTCTTTATTGATTTTAAAATTAGCTTGCGAATAGGCACACTTAATAAATGTAATTTTAGAAACACCTATCTCATTTAACATAGGCAGACTCTTTTCAATAACTTTTGGATCGATAATACACCACCCAATATGGAGCACTTTCAAAGGCTCAATACTACTCTCTTCAAAGCTACACAACTCTAAAAGTGCCTCGCGTTTTGTAACACTTTTTACCCTATAGATATAAAGCTTTTGATCTCTTAAGTTGCGCATCTGAACAAGAGAGCCCTCTTTCATCCGCCGTACACGAAAGAGGTATCTATAGGCCTCATGCTCTATGGTTACTATTGGCTCTCCACTATCACTATGGTATACAAACTGCATCTTTATACTTTCAAAGCAAAGAGTGTAACTGTAATGACTACTAAAATCTCTACAAACACAATACCATTTGAGAGTCTTAAGCCACTCTCTTTTTCTAACCAGATCTTTTTTAACTTTCGTGCTCTAAAAATATCTAAAAATGCTAAAAGAGCCGAAGCAGCTATCATCATAAGAACTGCTGCCTTCATCTGACCTCGTTCAATAGCAAAAATTAAAAGCCCACTAAATACCACCATCGTCCAGGCAGCCCAAAAGAGGTAAAACCCTACTCTACTCCATAGAATTTGACGCTCCAAATTTGATTTAATCAAGTTAGGCAATACCCCTATCACTACCAATACAAAAAGAAAAAACTTTACAGTATAAAGATGCGTTAGCAAAAAAAACTCTAAAATAGTCATCTACTGAATACCCAAAAAGTGCTTTAATTTACTTGCAAAGCTCTCTTTTTTCTCCTCTTTACTCTCCTTTGTTTTATCCTCTTTTTTAAGATACTTCGCTACCCTTTGAGGCTGTTTTTGTCCTTCGATAATAAATCGAAGAGCATTCAGGCGAATAAACCCTTCTGCATCTTTTTGGTTATATACCTCATCCTCTTCAAATGTAGAATGGGCCTCAGAATAGAGAGAGTTTTCAGAATTTCTCCCCACTACAATAACATTCCCTTTGTAGAGCTTTAATCGCACCTCTCCAGTGACATTCTCTTGTGTTTTATCAATTGCTGCTTGCATCATCTCTCTCTCTGGAGAGAACCAATATCCATTATAGATTAAGCTCGCATACTTTGGCATCAACTCATCTTTAAAGTGAGCCTCTTCACGATCGAGCGTAATCGACTCAATTGCTCGATGAGCCTTTAATAAAATGGTTCCGCCTGGCGTCTCATAACACCCTCTAGCCTTCATACCAACATAGCGGTTCTCTACAATATCGATTCTTCCAATCCCATGTTTATTTCCATACTCATTGAGTGTTCGTAAAATTGTAGCTGGACTTAACTTCTCGCCATTAATTGCTACAGGATCACCCTTTTGAAACTCAATAGTTATATACTCTGGCTTATCAGGAGCCTTCTCTGGAGAGTTTGTCCATCGCCACATAGACTCTTCTGGCTCAACATTTGGATCTTCTAAAATTAACCCTTCATAAGAGATATGGAGCAAATTGGCATCCATAGAGTATGGAGACTCATTCTCTCCCTTTTTTTCTATTGGAATATCATGCTTTTTTGCATACTCTAAAAGCTTTTCACGACTATTAAGGTCCCACTCTCTCCATGGTGCAATAACCTTTATATTTGGATTAAGGCTTAATGCTCCAATCTCAAAACGTACTTGGTCATTTCCTTTTCCAGTCGCACCATGAGCAATTGCATCTGCTCCTGTCTCATTTGCTATCTCAACAAGTCTCTTTGCAATAAGCGGTCTTGCAATCGATGTTCCAAGCAGATACTCCCCCTCATAGATCGCATTTGCTCTAAACATAGGAAAAACAAAATCTCTTACAAACTCCTCTTGAAGATCATCAATATAGATATTCTCAGGCTTTATCCCAAGCTTTAGAGCCTTCTCTCTTGCTGGCTCTACCTCTTCACCTTGGCCAAGATCTGCAGTAAAGGTTACAACTTCGCAGTTATACTCATCTTGAAGCCACTTTAAGATAATACTCGTATCCAATCCACCAGAATATGCCAATACCACCTTCTTAATCTCTTTTTTACTCATCGATCATTTCCCCTTAAAAAAATTGTTTTATTCTACCATAAATAGCTCAAAAATTTAAAACCAACCATGAGCTTACTTAATAACAAAAGCTTTTCCCATGCTTCGACTTATCATCTAAAAACTCTGCTAACCGCCAAAGCCTCTCTCTATAGGCTTCTAAATCGAACTCTTTTACCCTTGCAACTCCATCTTCTATAGCTGCCTGAGCAACTGCAGATGCAACATATACAAGCACTCTCCTATCAAATGGCGATGGAATAATATAGTCTGGTCCAAACTCCATATCTTCTCTTCCATGTGCTCTCTTTACATGTTCTGGTACTGGCTCTTTTGCTAAATCAGCAAGTGCTTTTGATGCAGCTACCTTCATATTCTCTGTAATATGGGTAGAGCGAACATCGAGTGCCCCTCTAAAGATTTGTGGGAATCCTAAAACATTATTTACTTGATTTGGATAGTCACTTCTACCAGTCCCAATAATAACATCAGAACGAACCTCTTTTGCCTCTTCTGGTAAAATCTCTGGTGTTGGATTGGCACATGCAAAGATAATGGGGTGCTCTGCCATCGACTTAACCATCTCTTTAGTTACAAGTCCAGGTCCACTAAGCCCCAAAATCATATCTGCACCCCTGCATGCATCTTTAAGTGTCCTTGCATCTGTATCAATTGCAAAATTTCTTTTATATTGGTTTAAATCGTTACGACCAGTATGGATAACCCCTTTGCTATCAAGCATTACAATATTTTTTACACCTAAATTTCTATACATATTTGCACAAGCATTTCCCGAAGCTCCAGCACCAATAATCACCACCTTAATATCTTCGACCCTCTTTCCACTCATCTCCATAACATTCATTAAACCAGCAGTGGTAATTACTGCAGTTCCATGCTGATCATCATGAAAAACTGGAATGTCACAAATCTTTTTAAGCGTTCTCTCAATTTCAAAGCATCGTGGAGCAGAGATATCCTCTAGATTAATACCCCCAAAACTATCAGCCATAGCAGCAACTATTTTGATAAACTCTTGAGGATCTTTTGTATTGAGTTCAATATCTACTGCATCAATATTGGCAAAAGTTTTAAAGAGTACTGCCTTCCCCTCCATTACTGGTTTGCTTGCTTTGTGTCCAATATCTCCTAGTCCCAATACTGCACTGCCATCACTAATAACAGCTACCAAATTCCCTTTATTAGTATACTCATAGGCATTTACTGGATCCTTCTCAATCTCTAAACATGGATAAGCCACTCCTGGACTATAGGCCATAGCCAGCTCTTTTTCTGTTGCACATGGCTTTGTTAATAGCGTTCCAATCTTCCCATTTGCATCAAACTCATTTCTTGCCCTATGGTACTCTAACGACTCCTCTTTAAAACTTTTCATTATCTCACCTACACAATCAAATTTTATAATCCACAATTTTATTACTATTGTTATTAATTTAAGTTGTTCCATATCAATTTTTTATTACAAATCGTAACTCTCAATCCTCTTGTGTTATAATCTCTATAAAAAAGGCTCACAATGAAACTTGGTGTCAATATCGATCATATTGCTCTTCTTAGAGAAGCAAGGGGGGTAAATAATCCTAATTTAATAGAAGCAATAGGTGTTTGTCAAATGGCTGGAGCTGAACAGATAACTATCCACCTTAGAGAAGATAGACGCCATATAAACGATAAAGATGTAATCGATATTATCAAGCACTCTCCACTTCCTATAAATTTAGAGTGCTCTATAGAGAGTGAAATTATCGATATAGTCTGCAAACTGCGGCCACATCGTGCCACTTTAGTACCAGAGCGACGCGAGGAGGTTACAACAGAGGGTGGTTTGGCACTCAGTTTAGAGAATAAAAAGCTTATTGAAGCAATTAAGAGGCTCCAAGAAAACGAGATAGAGGTATCTCTCTTTATCGATCCAAAAGCCCAAGCAGTTGAACTCTCTTCGCATCTTGGGGTTGAGTGGGTAGAGTTCCATACTGGGAACTACTCCAACATTTGGGCGATGCTCTATAGTAATCTGCCATATACTAACCACTCAATTAAAGAGCTTGAACTCCCACGCACAACCCTTAAGCAGATGCTTCAAGATGAGCTTGAAACACTCAATAGTGTAGCAACGCTTGCACAACTTACAGAACTCAAAGTAGCTGCTGGGCATGGGCTTAACTACCACAATGTAGATGAAATAGTAAAAATTACTCAAATTGAAGAGCTCAATATTGGGCAAAGTATTGTTGCTCGTGCTATCTTTAGTGGGCTCTACAAAGCAATTAGCGATATGAAAGCTCTCCTGAATGGCTAAAATCAAAGTAGCAGTTAGTATTGGCGATATTAACGGCATTGGCATAGAGATTGCTCTACTTGCACATAATAAGATCAAAAAAGTTGTAGAGCCACTCTATATAATCGACAAATACCTCTTAAAAGAGGCAGCAAGACTCTTAAATCTTAAGATTCCAAAAGATTTTCAAACCAAATCTCTTAACTATCCAAAATTCCATATTAATCCAGGAAAGCATTCTAAAGCGAGTGGGGAGTATAGCTTCCTCTCATTTCAAAAGGCAGTGCTCCTTGCAACAAAAGGAAAAGTCGATGCAATTACAACCTTGCCTATTAATAAAAAGTCGTGGGAGTTAGCAGGATTAAAGTATGTAGGGCATACTGACTACTTAAGAGAGCACTTTCAAAAAGAGGCAATTATGATGCTAGGATGCCCAAAACTCTTTGTTGCTCTCTATACTGAACATATTCCACTTAAAACTGTAGCTCAATCGATAAAAACAAAGAAGCTTACACAGTTTCTTTTAGATTTTGCTAAAGAGGTAGTGATAAGTGAACCAATTGCTGTTCTTGGACTCAATCCTCACGCAGGAGATGGCGGCGTTTTAGGAGATGAAGAGAGCAAGATAGCAAAAGCGATCAAAAGGGCTAATAAGCTCCTTAATAAAGAGCAATTTATTGGCCCAATTGTACCCGATATCGCTTTTACTCCACATTTTCGAAAAGATTTTCGCTATTATGTCGCAATGTATCACGACCAAGGCTTAGCCCCACTCAAAGCTCTCTACTTCGATGAGAGTATTAATGTTTCATTAAACTTACCAATTTTAAGAACCTCTGTAGATCATGGAACAGCTTTTGATATCGCCTACAAAAAGGGAAGAGAGTTAAATCTACAAAGCTATCTGAATGCAATAGAGTATGCAGCTAAAAAAGCAAAGAGCTAAAAGCTTAAAGCTAATTGTGTGGCTTACACTTTAATATATGCTAGCTAGATAAAATAAGCATTACCATTAAACCCAAATTTTGTATTAGAATAAGCAAAGATTTGGCATAGCTTAGGTTATGGGTGTTTGCAAAAAACTGTACAAGTGTTGGTTCCCAACGGTTGCGAGCTTAACCCATAGGTTAATTGATGGATTTTTGTAAATGTCCATAGCTAAATGATTTGTTAAAGGCTGTTAATCTCTAATGCAAATTTTTGGTTAAAACAACGAAGCACTCATATCCTCTTCTACTATCTCTTCCGTAGCTATCGCTTCACTCTTTTGACACGCACAACTCTGGCATAGATAATTATATGTCTCTTGATCAAGATATATCTTTTGCTCAAGCTCCAATTCACTATAGCACTCAGAGCAATACTTGGTAATATTTTGGAGTGTATGGTGATCAACCTTGAAACCTAAAAAGTAGTTCTCGTTAATTTGACACATCTTCTAACTCTTTTATCATCTTTTGTGCTTCTGTAAGTGTAGGTTCTAACTCTAAAGCCTGTTTATACATCGCTAAAGCCTCTTGCTTCTTCCCTAGATCATAGAGTGTATTAGCATAATTAAAGTAGTATGCTGCATAGTTTGGATCAAGCTCAATAGCTCTTTTGTGGTGGGCTATTGCCTCTTCATCCTCACCTAACTTATGGAGAGTATTTGCCAAGAGGTTGTGCACTAAATCATTATTAGGATTTAGCTCTAAAGCCTTTAAAAAGTGCTCTTTGGCATCTACATAGTTATTCATTTGCATATAGGCAAAACCAAGCATCCGCAAAGCATCTTGATTATTTGGTTCAAGAATCAAAAGTGACTCTAAAGCCTTTTTTGCTTCGATATTATCACCACTATCTAGCGACTTCTTAGCAATCTCATAAAGCTCATCAATACGACTTTTTGACTCAAGCTCTTTAGTTTTGTGGAATATCTTATCAGGTCTTGAAACTCCCCCTATACTCTCTTGGGGCAATTTACTCTCAAAATCTACTCCTCTTTTTGGATAGTTGCCACTAAAAAGCTGTCTAAAAAATATTACAAATATCGATAGTGCTATAATTGCTAAAATTATTTGAAACTCACTCATCACTCTTCTCCAGATTCAATTAGTGAAGTATAAAAGAAAAATAATAAGAGCTTGCTAAATTAGTAGCAGAGTGCTATAATTACAAAAATTTTCAAGGAGAGTATATTATGAGTCTAAAAGAGCAGATAAAAGCCGATTTAAAAGAGGCTATGCGTGCAAAAGATACAGCAAAAAGAGATACTTTAAGAAACCTTAGTGCAGCAATAAAGCAGATCGAAGTCGATGAGAGAAGAGAACTTACAGATAGCGATATAGAGGCGATATTAACAAAATATGCTAAACAGAGAGAGGATGCCATAAAACAATTTAAAGAGGCCAAAAGAGATGATCTTGTAGCAAAAGAGGAAGCAGAGTTAACAATTGTACGCTCATACCTTCCAGAACCACTAAGTGATGAAGAGCTTAAAGAGGCAGTAGTTTCTGTAGTACAAGAAGTCGGGGCATCAAGTATGAAAGATATGGGCAAAATTATGGGAGCAATGAAGCAAAAATATGGTTCTAGAGCAGATGGTGCAAAAGTAAATAAAATTGTTAAAGAAATTTTAAGTTAATTTAAAGATTCCATGCTATCATAGTTGTTACATAAACTATTTTAAGGAGATGGAATGAAAAAGATAACAAGTATGGTAGCTGCAGCAGCACTTCTTGGTGGTATTGCTTATGCTAAAGATGTAAAAATTGGTGTAGTATTACCATTAACTGGAAATATTGCTGCATTTGGCCAAACTAGTAAAGGTGGATTAGATATCGCATATGAGAAGAAGAATACTCTAAGCAATGGCGATAAGGTAAAATTGGTGGTTGTTGATGATAGAGGCGATAAGGTTGAGGCAGCAACTGCGGTAAAGAGACTTTTAGATAAAGATAAAGTAGCTGTAATTTTAGGTGAAGTTGCCTCTTCTAACTCTATGGCAATGGCTCCAGTTGCTGAAAAAGCAAAAACTCCGATGATTACACACGCTTCTACAAACCCAAGAGTAACAAAAGATAA
>JALWMN010000126.1 GCA_027083895.1 Campylobacteraceae bacterium | reverse complement strand
CTCCTTTGTTCTAGCTACTAGATTCTAGTTTGCTAGGCTCTAGTATTTTATTTGCTAGCTTTGTCTAGCTTTGCTTTAAATGTTGCAATTTCGCTTGCTAACTCTTCTAGTTGTTTATCTTCTAAATTCCCTAATAACCCATACATTACATAGTTTTTACGCTTACCACTTTTAAAATCTTTCAGAGCTGTTAAGAGGTACTCTTTATCTTTTCCAATCAGTTTTGAACCTATAATTCCTTCGCCAACATTTCCGTGGCAAGATGCACAACTCTTTTTATACAGAGTGCTTGTCTTAAATGCTGCAAGGTTTCCAGCTTTCTCTTTAAGGGCTTTTATCTTGTTTGCTACCTCATCATCTTGCTGGTTATTAGTTTCTGTTTTTTTAGTTTGGGTAGCACTTTTTGTATGTGTCTGCACTTTGATTTTTTTATCTTCCATAGCGGTCGATTTTATTAGTTTAGAAATATTATCAAGTTTATTTACCTCTTTATCTAAACCAATCATATAAATAGTTGCCCAGCCTGCTAGTAGCGTAGCGATTGCTGCAATTATGTGTCTCATTTTTTTCTCCTCATTTTTAGTATCTCTTTATTAAAGTTTGCTATCTCTTGGGCAATAGCTTTCAGTTTTGCGTTATCTATCTTTTCTACAAGCTCTTTCATTAAAATATTTCTCTTCTCTCCTGTTTTAAATGCGATAATTTTTTTATAGATAAAATCGCTATCTTTTCCAAGCAGAGAAGGACCAATCACCCCATTAGCATAGTCTTCGTGGCAAGGTGAACACTTGATAATATAGTCAGTGCTAAGCCTTTTTATCATCATAGTTATTCTAACCTTCTCATAAGGCGAGCGAACATTTAAATAGGCATCTATCGTGGTTCTTCGCTTAGTATCGTTTGCATTGTATGTGCTGTTTTTCTCTTTGTTGTATGTGTAGTAAAACTGTCCACTGTTTTCTTTAGATTTTTGTTTTTCAACTTTTGTATCTACTGCATCTTGAGTTACTACAATTTTAGGAGCTTCTACTTCTGCTGTTTTGCTCTTCTTACTACTGTCGCTATCGCTTCCTCCACACCCTGTAATAATTAGTGCTGTATATAGTAAGGCTACTGTTTTTAAATTAAGCATTGCGTGCTCCTTTTTTATAAATTTGCTCATAAGTGGCTCGTGGCATTATGTTTAACACCTGTGTTGGACAAAGCTCTACGCACACCCCACAGCCAACGCAAGCGTCACGAATTTCTGGTCTTAAGCCAGCATCTTTTTTAACCATTCCGATTGCTAGTTTTGGGTCAGGCGTATATGGACACATATCGGCACAAATTGTGCACTCTTTGCCTCTAAATTTTTCTAAATTTTGCAATACTTTCTTTTGTAACTCTTGCTTTTCGCTTTCATTACCTGTTATTTCTACTTTATGCTCCGCCCTCTCTTTAGATGAGATTACTTTTGTATGTTCATAAATTCTATCTATTGCACTATTGGGAACTTTTTTGTTTGTTAGAGCTAAACAAGCACTCTCATTTACAATAACCGCCATTCCCATATGTACATATTTTAACTCATCTTTTTCGTGGTCTAGTGCACCAGTTGGACACGCCAAGATACAAGGAAAAGCCGAGCAGAGGTAGCAGCCACGCTCTAGTGGATTTATATATGCCATACCTACACTCGCACCACCATCTATATCTTCAAGTAGTATAGAGTCGTAAGGGCATACCTGCAGGCACTGACCACACTTAATGCATAACTTTAAAAAATCATCTTCTGCTACTGCTCCTGGGGGTCTGAGTAGTAGTTTGTCCGATTTTAACTTAGGTGCAAAGTATATTCCAGCTCCTGTTGCAAGAGCAACAATACTAAAGCCACCAGCACCCTTTAAAAAGTTTCGTCTCTTTTTATCTTCCATAGTGTTTTCCCTCCGTTATTTTGGGGTGTTTATCTGTTAGTAGCACCACAGGTTCAGAGATTGGTGCTACTTTTGCCATAAAGTTTAGTATCGAAATTACAGGCGAGCCGTAAAAAAACTTAGCATTTGGGTTTAGCATCCAAATTTTGTCGGCATAGTAGTAAACTCTGTGTGGGGTATCGCCTACGCCGTCGCGGTCTCTATCGAAACCTTCGTAATCACCCCAGTAGTTGCCATCCCACTCATTTTCGGTAATTTTTGTATTGTATGAGTCGTTTACGACACTATCTATATTACCCTTAATCGCATTGCCCTTAAAGACATTATGCAAGCTAAGTGAGTGAAAATGCACCCCCTCGCTATTGTAAAGAATTAAATTATCGCTAATATAGTTCTTTGTTCCTGGCTCAAATGGTGACCTGTCTATATAAAGCCCTCTTGCATTGTAGAGAATTTTATTACCTTTTATGGTGTAGTTAGAGCAATCTTTAAGCCCAATACCTAAGCCAGTTGTGCCAATAGAGTTCTCTACTACATTACCAGTTGCAATTGTATCTTTTGAGTACATAAAAAATATCCCTACACTATTGTGTTTAAAGGTATTGTTTTTTACAATATTTTTACCTGTGTACATAAAATGCAAAGAGTATCTGCCATACTCGCCATAGTTATTTTCTATTAAATTGCCGTGCGAATACCAAACAACAAAGTCTCTCGATTTTGTTATGTGGTTGTGCGTTAGAGTGTTATCTACACTATACCAAAGTCTAATAGCATCGCCACGCAGACCTAGCTCGAATGGCTTAGAGGTTACAAAGTTCCCACTAATATTAGAGTCGCGAACCTCTTGCAAATCTATACCAAAAAGCACATCTTCTAAGTGACAATCTATTATATTGCAGTGGTGTGCTTTTTTTATGGTTATGCCAGCATCTACTCTCTCGTGCTCTGCACCGCTGTGTCTTATTGTTAAATTTTTAATTGTCACAAAAGGACTTGTTATGGTTATAACAGTACCCTTTCCATCGCCCTCTATAATCGCTTTTTTGCTTTGCCCCTCTATAATTAATGGCTTGTTAATTATAACATTACCTCTGTAAATACCATTTGGTAGTTGCAGTTTTGAGCCACTTTTTGCTTTGTCAATTGTATCTTGCAAAATATTTGCATTTAGTACTATTGCAAAAGCAAATAGGGCAAGCAGAGCTTTCATAATCTACTCTTTTCCTACGCAGTTTGTGCTAAGCGTCTAGCTTTTTTCTTCGATACTATAGCTAATAGACTTAGTACGCTAATTGCTACAAGTATCCAGAAACCTGTTGTTGGGTAGGAGTGGGTAGTGAATTGTGCTACCTTACCATCTCCAAATACTGTTGGCATAAATGGTTTTATCTTAAAGGCTCCCCAGTCGTGCATATGGTGTCCAAACCAGTAGAGCCAGTAGGCGTAAAAGCCTAAAAAGATAACAGGCAATGCAACAGGTATTAACATTAATATATCTAAAAGCTTAGAGTTATAAAACATATAGAATACAAATAGCAGTGCTACAAATAGCAGTGCGTATGGTGCTAATGCTCTTAGGTATGGTGCTCCTCTTTTCATTGGGTCCATTCCAATAAAGTGGTTAATTGTGTTCATCTCATGTACATCGCCACTAAAGCCATCGAAGTGGTAGTATACTGGAATACCATTTGGGAAAGCATCTTTAGGGTAGTTTGGAGCCTCTAATGCTACATACCATATAGGCATAGTTGCTACACCTATCTCCATATCATCTTCGATAAGCTTTTTCAAGTCTCCAGCATCCTCTTTTGGGATATTTGGACTTTTGTATCTGCCTTTATTGTAAAAGTTCCATGTTTTT
>JALWMN010000125.1 GCA_027083895.1 Campylobacteraceae bacterium | reverse complement strand
AATTACATCCATGTTTTTTTAACTCTTTTTCTACTCTACTGATTCTCTTCTTTAAATTTTTCTATAAACTCAGGAGTACAAAAGATTCCGCAGTGGCATTTACCCTCTTGGGGAATCTCTTTTTCAATAGCAGGTTTACATGGGCATACCCTATCATCAGCACTCTTAAATTTTCCATCCTCTTCAACTACCATAAAGCATGGGCAAAAGCGTTTTCCATAGAGTAATTTATTGCGTGCTAATCCCATAGTGACACCTTCATTAACATCATCTAATGGGTGGTAAACCCAGCCAAACTGTTGACACACCTTATCTGTAAACTTTTTTGTCTTCTCTAACTCTTCTAAAAATTCTGGTGAATTCATATCTAATTGTTGTAACATTGATTACCTCTTTGATTTAATTTTGCAAATTATAGCATAGCACTTCAAGCTTTAAAGCCTTTTTTTATATAATTATTCAAAGTTATAATAAAAAGGTGTAGTATTGTGAAGGTAGATTTAGAACTATTAGCAAAGTTAGAGAAGTTATCAAATCTTACAATTGCAGATGATAAGAGAGAAGAGGTAGTATCACAGCTCTCTAAAATTTTAGAGTATGTAGAGAATCTAAATGAGTTAGATACTAGCGGGTTAGAGAGTTACTTTTCTACACTTAGAGGCGGAACTCCAATTCGAGAAGATATTCCAAAGAGCTCTCAAGAGATTTCACAAGCAATTCTAAAGAGTGCTCCACAAGCAGAAGATGACTTCTTTATTGTACCAGCAATTATAGAGTAGAACGATGCAGAATTTAAAAATAAGACCATTAATCGAAGCTGTAATAGCCAATAACGCCTCTGACCTACACTTAAATAGTGGAGATAAGCCATCATTAAGGATTGATGGGTCTCTTAAAAAGGTTGACTACCCTACACTACAGGGGAAGGATGTTTTAGAGTTAGTAGAGCCACTTTTAAGCCAAAGGCAGCTTAAAAAGCTTGAGGAGAAGGGTGAAGTTGATGGAATGTATGCATTTAGTGATAGGGCGAGATTCCGTTTTAATATCTATAAAACTTTAGGAAATCTCTCTGCAGCACTACGTTTAATTCCAGTTGATATTCCTACGCTTGCACAACTACAAGCCCCACCAATATTTGGAGAGTTTACAAAACTCCATAGAGGTTTAGTATTAGTTACAGGGCCTACAGGTTCAGGGAAATCGACTACACTTGCTTCTATGTTAAACAAGATAAATAGCGAACAGGAACGTCACATTGTAACTATTGAAGATCCAGTGGAGTTTGTACATACACCTAAAAAGTGTACCATCTCACATAGAGAGGTAGAGAGTGATACAGAAGATTTCTTTAGCGGTCTAAAGTATGTGTTGCGGCAAGATCCAGATGTTATACTTATTGGGGAGATGCGTGATAGCGAAACAATTGCAGCAGCTCTTACTGCAGCAGAGACTGGACACTTAGTATTTGCAACGCTACATACAAACTCGGCTCCAAAGACTATTAACCGTATTATCGATAGTTTTGAAGCTACTGAACAAAATCAGATTCGAGCAATGCTTGCAAGTTCTCTTCAGGCTGTAATTTCGCAATCACTCCTTCCAAAAATTGGTGGTGGTAGAATTGCAGCTTGGGAGATAATGGTTAATAATGATGCGATTGCTAACTTGATTCGAGAGAGTAAAGTGCATCAGATCTACTCAACGATGCAGCTTGGGCAGTCAACTAGTGGTATGCAAACACAGACACAAAACCTCTTTAGATTAGTAAGAGAGGGGATAGTAGATATGGATGTTGCGATTAATTATGCATTCTATCCAGATGAGCTTAAACGTCTACTTGGTTTACGATAAATGAAATAAGGAGAAGTGATGAATGAAATAATGGGATTAAATATTTTTGATGTTGTAGTTGCTGCATTGATTTTGTTACTCTCAATTAAGGGCTTATTTGGAGGTTTTACTAAAGAGCTCTTTAGTGCAATTGGCTTAATTGGGGGGCTTTATGCTGCAACACTCTTTAATACAGATGTGGCACAATATATCTATAGCAATGTAACAGATGCACTCTCTGTACCAGTCTTAAAACTGATTGCTACTGTTGTTATATTTTTAGCAGTATGGTATATTGCTACAATTCTTGGAAGAGCTCTCTCGCTTATTGGTGATAGAGAGTTTATCTCTACTACTAGTAGATTGGCAGGTATGCTTATAAAAATGGTTACACTCTTTTTAATCTTTTCGCTTATAACATTTGCACTCTCAACAAAGCCTCAAGTGAGTGAACGTTTTAAAGATACTTTAAGTCAAAGTAAACTCTATCCACTCTTAAGAGATCTTGGGGCTGCAATTTTAAATATCTCATTGCCTAGTACTCCAAGTGAGATTGTCCATCAAGAGCAAAATAGTACCCAAAAAGAGCAAGTGAGTACTCAAAGTGAAGATAGAGGTGAAAGCAACGAGACAAATATCTCTAAATAGTTTAAAATGCAAGATTATAACTTTTTATCTGCAGAGTTAAAGAGAGTTCTAAAAGAAAAGAAATTAAAATATACTCTTCAAAGAGAGGTTGTTCTAAGAGCACTCTTTAGCCACACAGGGCACCACTCTCCAGAGGAGCTTTTGCAACTCATTCGCGAGGGTTATCCTGAAGTCAATATTGGAATTGCTACACTCTATAGAACACTTGCACTCTTTGAAGAGGCAGGTTTAGCTGAGTCAATATCATTTGGTAAAGATGGTAAAAGGTATGAGATTGGCCATAAGCACCACCATGACCATCTTGTATGTATAGAGTGTAATAAGATAATTGAGTTTCACGATGAGGTGATAGAGCGTCGCCAACTAGAGGTTGTAAGAGAGTTTAATTTTAAGATGTTAAACCATACAATGAATATTATTGGCATTTGTAGTGAGTGTCAAAAAAAGAGTAAGGAGAAGTAAGATTGCTATTTGATAACCAGTATATACAAGAGCGTATAAAAAAGTCTGAGACATTAAGAGAGAACGGTATCAATCCCTATCCGCAAAATATAAGCAAGCCGATGAGCTCTGGTGAGTTTTTTGAGAAGTTTGGGTCGTTAAAAGAGTTAGATGCTGAGGTAAAAGAGGATAGAGAGTCTCAAGTTACCCTAACGGGACGAATAAAATTTATACGGATTATGGGGAAGGCATCATTTGCAAAGATAGAAGATAGCGATGGCTTAGTGCAGATCTATTACAATCGCGATGATTTACCAGAGGGCTATTACAATAATATTGTTAAAAAACTCTTTGAGGTTGGCGATATTATCCAAGCTACAGGGCATCCATTTGTTACCCAAACTGGTGAGTTAACGCTTCACTGTAGCGATATAAAGATGGTATCAAAAGCGATCCATCCACTTCCAGAGAAGTTCCATGGCTTAACCGATCAAGAGATCCGCTATCGCCAGCGATACCTCGATTTAATTATGCATCCAGAGGTAAAAGATGTCTTTGTAACTCGATCAAAAATAGTCTCTATTATACGACGTTTTTTTGAAGAGAAGGGCTTTTTAGAGGTAGAAACCCCTATGATGCATCCAATTCCAGGGGGTGCAAATGCTAGACCATTTATTACACACCATAATGCATTGGGTGTCGATAGATACCTAAGGATTGCACCAGAGCTCTATCTAAAAAGACTTGTTGTAGGTGGGATGGAAGCGGTATTTGAGATCAATAGAAACTTTAGAAATGAGGGGATGGATCATACCCATAACCCTGAATTTACAATGCTTGAGTACTATTGGGCATACCACAACTTCGAAGATTTAATGACG
>JALWMN010000124.1 GCA_027083895.1 Campylobacteraceae bacterium | reverse complement strand
AGCGTCCAACCTATGCACAACCAGGTTTGCCAGGAGAGACTAAACGGGTCTATTTAGAGTTAAAGTCAATTGCAGATGTTGGATTAGTGGGCTTTCCTAATGTTGGTAAATCGACGCTTATTTCGTCGCTCTCAAATGCAAGACCAGAAGTTGCTAATTATGAGTTTACAACACTTACACCAAAGCTTGGTGTAGTGCAAGTGAGTGAGTATGAGTCTTTCTTGATGGCAGATATTCCAGGGATTATTGAGGGAGCAAGCGATGGTAGAGGATTAGGGCTTGAGTTTCTACGCCATATAGAGCGGACGAAGACACTTCTTTATATGATAGATGCAACAAACTATAGAGAGATGGGGTATCAGTTTGAAGCCTTGCAAGAGGAGATTCAAAAATACTCAAAGCAGCTAAGCCAAAGAGCCTTTGCTATAGCCATTACAAAGATAGATGCAATTACTGAAGATGAACTTAATAGTAAAATAGAGGAGTTTTTAAATGCAAATGGTTTAGAGGCTAATAGTGTTGCTCAAAAGTTTGGAGCTTATAAGGAGCTAAAGAGCTTTATGCAGGAAAAAGAGGAGTGGAGCGAGTATGATCAGAATAAACCACTCTTTGTCTTGCCAATCTCAGCAGTTGCTCGAAAAAATCTTGAGCCACTTAAATATATGCTTTACCATATGATGCAATCTTCTTCAAAGAAGGAGGAGAGTTGAAGCGAATTGTAATAAAAGTTGGTTCTCATGTCTTAACAGAGGATGGAAAAATTGCACTTAAGAGGCTTAATGCACTTGTAGATTTAATTGCAAAGATTCAAAAGAGTGGTCAAGAGGTTATCTTGGTAAGCTCTGGTGCAGTTGCAGCTGGTTATACGCAGATAGCACTCGATAGATCGGTTGTTGATGAGAAACAAGCATTGGCGGCAATTGGACAACCTTTTTTATTGCAGCAGTATCAAAAGGCCTTTGGGAAGTATGGTATCTTGACTGCACAAATCCTTTTAACTGCAGATGACTTTGATTCTCGCAAAAGAACAGAGCATGCAAAGAGAGCTATAGAGACACTTTTAAAAAAGGGAATTGTACCAATTGTAAATGAGAATGACGTTACTGCAACAGAGGAGTTGGTTTTTGGCGATAACGATAGACTCTCTGCTCATGTAGCCTACTATTTTGATGCAGCGATGTTAGTTATTCTTTCTGATATTGATGCCTACTACTCTAGCGATCCAAGAAAAGATAGTGATGCAAAGCCACTAAAAGTTGTTGAGTCTCTCTCACAAGAGGAGCTTGATGATAGCTGCTCTCCACATGGGGCATTTGCAACAGGTGGGATTGTGACAAAGCTTCAGGCAGCTGACTTTTTGTTAAAACGTGGTAAAGAGATGTTTTTAGCAAGTGGTTTTGATTTAAGAGATGCTCAATCGTTTCTTTTAGAAGGGGTACATCGTGGAGGGACACTCTTTAGAAGGAGAAGTGGTGATTAAGATAGTCTATATGGGAACACCTGAGTACGCAAGAGTAATCTTAGAGCGATTAATAAAAGAAAATGGTATTGAAGTAGAGTTAGTTTTTACACAACCAGATAGACCAGTTGGAAGAAAAAAGATTTTGACTCCGCCACCAGTAAAAGAGTTGGCTCTGAAGCATAAGATTGAGGTTTTGCAGCCTTTAAGTTTAAAGGAGAGTGACGTAATAGCAGCTATAGCAAAGAGGGAGCCAGACTATATAGTAGTTGCAGCTTATGGGCAACTCTTACCAAAAGAGGTGCTTGATCTTGCACCTTGTATTAACTTGCATGCATCGATTCTACCAAGATATCGTGGTGCATCGCCTATCCAGCAAGCACTGCTAAATGGTGATGAGTATAGTGGAGTTACGGCTATGCTTATGGAGGAGGGCTTAGATACTGGAGCAATGCTTGGATTTCGATTTATCAAGAGTAGCCAAGCTTTGCGACTTGATTTGATGACACAAAAGCTTAGCGAAATGGCTGCAGAGCTTACTGTAAGGGTACTTAAGAATTTTGAGAAGTTGCAGCCAATTGAGCAGGTAGGAGCTATTGCTTCGAAGTGTAAAAAGATAAAGCGAGAAGATGGTTTAGTAACTCTTAACTCTGCAGAGCTAATAGCTCAAAAAGCAGCAGCTTTTTATGGATGGCCAGGACTCTTTTTAGAAAATGGCACAAAGCTTTTTGGGGTAAGTGTGGTTGAGAAAGAGGGTAAATATCCTCCAGGAAAGATTTTAGGAGTTGATAGGGAAGCCGTAATTATTAGTTGCAATAGAGGCTCGATAAAAGTGGAGGAGTTGCAAGCAAAATCAAAAGCGAGAATGTCTGCAAAAGCCTATTTAGCTGGAAGGAGATTAAAAGTTGGAGATTTTATACTTTAAGAGGCTTCCTTCTACACAAAAATATCTTATAGAACGAGTAAGAAGCGGAGAGATAAATAGAGAGCTTGCAATAGTTACGCAGCAGCAGAGTGCTGGAATTGGGAGCCGCAACAATAGTTGGATTGCAAAGGAGGGGGATCTTCTTTTTTCGTTTTGTTACAAAAAAGAACATCTGCCAAAAGATTTGCCTATAAGCTCTGCTTCTATCTATTTTGCCTATCTAATGAAGGAGTTGCTTTGCGAAATGGGGGGTGAGTGTTGGTTAAAATGGCCAAACGATATCTATATAAAAAACAAAAAATCGGGAGGAGTGGTAACTCAACAGATTCGGGAGTTCTATATAGTAGGAATTGGTATAAATCTTGTTCCACGGGAAGAGAATTTTGGATATTTTCATATTAAAAAAAGGGTTCCAGAGATCGTAGAATCATATTTTTTGCTATTAAAAAAAGCTCCAAAATGGCAGGAGATTTTTAGTAAATTTAGGTTAGAATTTGAAAGAAATAAAAACTATTCAGCAACTATAAATGGCGTTAAAAGAGCGTTGACTAAGGCTACTCTATGCACCGATGGTGCCCTCTTGATAGATAATGAAAGGATATATAGTTTACGATGAGTGAAGTAATAAGTATTGCTAACCAAAAAGGTGGAGTGGGGAAAACAACAACAGCTGTAAATTTAGCTGCATCTTTAGCTAAAAATAAGAAGAGAGTTCTTTTAATAGATGCAGATCCACAAGCTAATGCAACTACAAATTTAGGTTTTAAACGAAACGAGCATGAGTTTAATATCTATCATGTCTTAGTAGGATTAAAAGAGCTTCCAGAGATTATTATAAAGACAGAGATTAAAAATTTAGATTTAGCACCCTCAAATATTGGTTTGGTTGGTATTGAGAGGGAGTTTTATGACAAAAAGAATAAAAATCGGGAGTTAATTCTTAAAGAGAAGCTAGAGAAAGTGAGCGATCTTTATGACTATATAATTATTGATTCGCCTCCAGCACTTGGACCAATTACAATTAATGCATTGAGTGCTTCTGACTCTATTATTGTACCTATTCAGTGTGAGTTTTTTGCTTTAGAAGGGTTGGCCCAGCTTCTAAATACGATTGGACTTATAAAAAAATCGATCAATCCAAAATTGAAGATTCGAGGCTTTTTACCAACGATGTATTCAAGCCAAAATAATCTCTCAAAACAGGTTTTGGCCGATTTAGAGCACCATTTTAAAGATAAACTCTTTAAGAATAGAAAAGAGTATATTGTAGTGCCAAGAAATGTAAAAGTAGCAGAGAGTCCAAGTTTTGGCGAACCAGTTATTACTTATGCGAAGAACTCTAAAGGATCACAGGCATATAAAGCTCTTGCATCTGCTATTTTAAGAGGATAGAAGATGGCAAAGAGTGGTTTAGGTCGTGGATTAGGGGATATTTTAGAGGAGATTGGGGCTACTTATGAGTCTCAGTTTAATGAAGCAGTTGATGAGGCTCCACAAAGCGATATTGTAGCAGAGTTAGATATTGAGAGTATCGATCCAAACCCTTACCAGCCAAGAAAGCATTTTGATCAAGAGAAGCTGCAAGAGCTTTCAGATTCAATTAAGCATCATGGATTGCTACAACCTATTGTTGTAATAGAGCATAATGGCCGCTATATATTAATTGCTGGAGAGAGACGACTTCGGGCAAGTAAATTAGCCAATTTAAAAACGATTAAAGCAATTATTGCAGATGTAGAGTTAGATGATCTACGTATGCGAGAGTTGGCTCTTATTGAAAATATCCAAAGAGAGAATTTAAATCCAATAGAGTTGGCTCACTCATATAAAGAGCTTTTAGATGTTCATAAGATTACACATGAGCAGTTAGCAGATATTGTACATAAGAGTCGCTCTCAAATTACAAATACGCTACGGCTATTGTCGCTATTGCCTGAGATTCAAGAAGCCATAGTATCTGGAACATTAACGCAAGGACATGCAAAGATACTTGTAAATTTGGATCCTCAAGAGCAGAAGCTAGCAGCAGATACAATAATAGGGCAAAAATTAAGTGTACGTGAGGCTGAGAAGTTAGTACAGCGACTAAAAGGTGGCGTTGCAAGTAACAACAAAGTAGAAGATATGTCACAATTTGTAATATCTAAAGAGCAAGCTGCACAAATTAAAGAAAAAATTCCATTTAAAGTTAAAGTTAAGCGTCAAAGTGTAGAGATACTACTCGATAGCAAGCACGATTTAGAAGAATTTCTTACCTTTATAGAGAGCATAAGAAAAGTTTAACCCCCCTTTAAATAGCAAAATGGTACAATCTTGCAAATTTTTACAGGAGGAAGAATGCTAGAGCTAGTACCATCATTGATGTTGATAGTTTTACTGCTATTTATTGGTCTCATCGTCTACTTAAATAGTGCACTCTATCAACCGCTTCTTAACTTTATGGATCAACGCGACTTAACAATAGCAAAAGATCGCGAAGAGTCACAAAAGTTAACAAGTAATGCAGATGCATTAAAACGTGAAGCAGAGGAGATTTTAAGTAGTGCAAAGCAAGAGGCAAACCAGTTAAAACAAGAGGGTAAAAGAGAGGTTGAAGCTGAAGCAGAGGCAATGATTAAGGCAAAAGAGGCAGAGTTAGAAAAAGCATATGCTTCATTTGTTCAAAGTCTTCAGAAGGAGAGGGAAGAGATTAAAAATGGGATTCTCTCCCAAATCCCTCTTATTAAAGAGGCTCTTAAAGCTAAATTTTCGCAGCTATAATAAGGATGAAAAATGGGTAGTTTGATAAAGATTGCATTAGTATGTGCTCTTCCAGCTCTTTTGATGGCAAATGGAGATAGTGAAGCTGCACAAAAATATTTTGAGATTACTGGTAGGCATACCGACTTTGTACCAAGAGCATTTAACTTTATTTTATTAGCGGGACTTTTATACTATCTCTTAGCAGAACCATTCAAAAACTTTTTAAAAGCAAGAACAGAGTCGATTGCAACTGAATTACGAGAGATAGAAGCTGCTAGACAAGCTTCGAAAGAGGCTCAGCTTAAATCTAAAGAGGAGCTAGAAAAGGCAAAAGTTCGTGCTAAAGAGATTTTAGATGATGCAAAAGCTGAACTTGAGTTGATAAAAGAGCAAACACTTGCTAAAGCAGAGCAAGAGCTTGCACTACTTGATAAACTCTTTGAAGAGAAGTGCAGTATTGAAGAGAGAAAAATGGTAAAAGAGACCACAGCAAAAGTTTTAGATGAGAGCATAAGTGGAGATGATATTCCATTGGATGCATCTAAAATTATTAACATTGTAACTAAAGAGGCAGCATAATGGAGAATCTAATAGCAAAGCGATATGCAAAAGCACTTATGAGTATTGATGGTGTGATACTTAGTGATGCAATTGAGCAGCTTGGTGCTTTAGCTGAAACAATTGAGAGCAATAGTGATATTAGAGAGTTTTTACGCTCTCCACTTGTTTCGAGTAGTAAAAAGTTTGAAGCAATTATTGCACCCTTAAAAGAGAAGATAGATTCAAAACTCTTTGCACTTTTAGAGTTGATGGCTCAAAAGAATAGACTCTCTTTAATTCCTGACCTAAAGAGAATATTAGAAAAAGAGTTACGCTTAGCAAGTAATCACTTTAGTGGTATTGTTGAGAGTGCTGATGCATTAGAGAGCTCATTAGTTGAGAAACTTGCTTTAAAACTCAAAAAATATAGTGGTGCAGATATCGATTTAGAGGTTAAAAAGAGTGATATCGATGGTATAAAGGTGGAAGTAAGCGATTTAGGTTTAGAGCTTCACTTCTCAAAAGAGAGTGCAAAAAGAGCTTTAATTGAGCATATTCAAAAGGCACTATAAGTTTAAGTTTAAGAAAGGAGTATTTGTGGCAGCAAAACTACAAGCAGATGAGATTAGCTCTTTAATTAAAGAGAGAATCGAGAATTTTGAGATTCAAGTAGATATTGATGAGGTTGGAAAGGTCGTTTCTATTGGTGATGGTATTGCAAAAGCCTATGGCTTAAGCAATGCTATGGCTGGAGAGATGGTTGAGTTTGAAAATGGCATAAAGGGGATGATACTTAACCTAGAAGAGGCAAGTGTAGGTATCGTTGTATTAGGAAAGTATGAATCGATTAGAGAGGGAATGAGTGTAAAAAGACTTGGACAACTTCTTAAAATTCCTGTTGGAGAAGGAATGGTAGGAAGAGTTGTAAATCCTCTTGGTGAGCCTCTTGATGGAAAAGGACCAATTGAAGCAACTGAGTATAGATTTGTAGAAGAGAAAGCTCCTGGAATTATGGATAGAAAATCTGTGCATGAGCCATTAGAGACTGGTATTAAAGCGATCGATGCACTTGTTCCAGTGGGTCGTGGACAGAGAGAACTTATTATTGGTGATAGACAAACTGGTAAGACTACAATTGCAGTTGATACGATTATTAACCAAAAAGGAAATGGAGTAATCTGTATCTATGTAGCAATTGGTCAAAAGCAATCAACTGTTGCAAACATTGTACAAAAGCTAGAAGAGGCTGGTGCAATGGAGTATACAATTGTTGTTAATGCAGGTGCATCTGATCCATCTGCATTGCAGTTCTTGGCTCCATATGCTGGTGTAACAATGGCAGAATATTTTAGAGATAACTCTGGGCATGCAGTTATCTTTTATGATGATCTCTCTAAGCATGCAGTTGCTTATCGTGAGATGTCACTTATTCTTCGCCGTCCTCCAGGTCGTGAAGCTTATCCAGGGGATGTATTCTACCTACACTCAAGACTTCTTGAGAGAGCTGCAAAATTGAGTGATGAGAAGGGGGCAGGTTCAATTACTGCATTCCCAATTATCGAAACACAAGCGGGAGATGTTTCTGCATATATTCCAACAAATGTTATCTCTATTACAGATGGGCAGATTTTCCTTGAGACTGACCTCTTTAACTCAGGTATTCGCCCAGCAATTAATGTTGGTCTTTCAGTATCTCGTGTTGGTGGTGCTGCTCAGATTAAAGCTACAAAACAAGTTGCAGGTACATTAAGACTTGACCTTGCATCCTATAGAGAGCTTCAAGCATTTGCTCAATTTGCGAGTGACTTAGATGAGTCTAGTAGAAAGCAACTTGAGAGAGGTCAGAGAATGGTGGAGCTCCTTAAGCAGCCTCCATACTCACCAATTCCTATTGCTAAGCAGGTAGTTGCTATCTATGCAGGTACGAGAGGATATTTAGATGATCTACCAGTTGAAGCAATTACAAAATTTGAACAAGAGTTCTATACATTTATTGATACAAAGTACCCACAGATTTTAGAGGCAATTAATAGCTCTAAAAAGCTTGAGAGTGATACAGAAGAGGAGCTAAAAAAAGCGATTGAGGATTTCAAATCTCAATTTACGGCGTAAGGGCTAAAAGATGGCTAGCTTAAAAGATATTAAACGAAAGATAAAGAGCGTTAAGGGGACACAGAAGACAACAAGAGCTATGAAGCTTGTATCTTCTGCGAAACTAAGACGTGCTGAGCAGGTTGTTAAGGCCTCAAAAGCATACGCTCTTAAAATTACAGATATGATTGAAGAGATTGCAGCCAATATTGCAAAATCTCAAGAGTCATTAGACCACCCATACTTTAAGAGTGTAGCAAATCCTAAAGTTGTGGATATAGTGATAGTCACATCAGACAAGGGGCTATGTGGTGGTTTTAACTCTCAAACAATTAAGTATGTAAATTCACTCATTGCTCAATATGAGGGTAAAGGCAGTAGTGTTAGACTACGAGCTATTGGAAAAAAGGCTATCTCCTATTATAAATTTAAAAAAAGAGCAATGCTTGATGAGATTGAGGGGTTAAGTAGTGCCCCAAATTATCAAGATGCAGCAGCTTTTGTTAAAGAGGTAGTTACTGCATATCTCAATGGAGAGACTGATAAAGTAGTAATTGTGCATAACGGTTACGTTAATATGATTACTCAAGAGATTAGAGTAGATAATCTCTTACCGTTAGATCCTAATGAGTTTGCACCTAAAGCTGTATCTACGAGTGAATTAGAGATCGAGCCAGATGATGACTCGGTACTTGAAGCACTTCTTAACAGATACTTTGAGTACATTATGTATTATGCATTGATTGACTCTTTAGCTGCAGAGCATAGTGCAAGAATGCAAGCGATGGATGCAGCTACAAACAATGCAAAAGAGATGGTTAAGAGTTTAACTATCCAATACAATAAGGCAAGACAAGAGGCAATTACAACTGAATTAATAGAGATTATTAGCGGCGTAGAAGCAATGAAATAAAAAAGGGAGAGATAATGGTAGGTAAAATTATACAGGTAATGGGACCGGTAGTTGATGTTGAGTTTAGTGACTACCTTCCAGAGATTAATGAGGCACTAGAGACTACAATTAATATTGATGGTGAAGAGAAGAGGCTCGTTTTAGAGGTTGCAATTCAACTAGGTGATAACCGAGTTAGAACAATTGCAATGGATATGACTGAAGGTTTAGTTAGAGGTCAAGAGGTGAAAGCGACTGGCGGACCTATTAAAGTTCCAGTAGGCGAAGAGGTCCTTGGAAGAATCTTTAATGTTATTGGAGAGACTATTGATGGTGGAGAACCACTAGAGGCAAAAGAGATGTGGTCGATTCATAGAGCACCACCACCACTTGAAGAGCAGAGTACTAAAGCAGAGATTTTTGAGACTGGTATTAAAGTTGTTGACCTCCTTGCCCCATATGCAAAAGGTGGTAAAGTTGGACTCTTTGGTGGTGCAGGAGTTGGAAAAACCGTTATTATTATGGAGCTTATTAACAATGTTGCTATGAAACATAGCGGTTTCTCAGTATTTGCAGGAGTTGGTGAGAGAACAAGAGAGGGGAATGACCTCTACTTTGAGATGAAAGAGTCAAACGTTCTTGATAAAGTTGCACTATGTTATGGTCAGATGAATGAGCCTCCAGGAGCAAGAAATAGAATTGCTCTTACAGGTCTTACTATGGCAGAGTATTTTAGAGATGAGAAGAATCTTGATGTATTGATGTTTATCGATAATATCTTTAGATTTGCACAGTCTGGTGCAGAGATGTCTGCACTTCTTGGACGTATTCCATCTGCAGTTGGTTACCAGCCAACACTTGCTAGTGAGATGGGAAAACTCCAAGAGAGAATTACATCTACAAAGAAGGGCTCAATTACATCTGTTCAAGCAGTATATGTACCGGCGGATGACTTAACAGACCCAGCACCAGCGTCTGTATTTGCTCACTTAGATGCAACAACAGTTCTTAACAGAGCAATTGCAGAAAAAGGTATCTATCCGGCAGTTGATCCACTCGACTCTACTTCGAGAATGCTTGATCCAGTTATTATTGGTGAGGAGCACTATCAAGTAGCAAGAGGTGTACAGGCAATTTTACAAAAGTATAAAGATCTTCAAGATATTATTGCTATTCTTGGTATGGATGAGCTGAGTGAAGAGGATAAGTTAACAGTTGAGAGAGCAAGAAAGATAGAGAAGTTCCTATCTCAGCCATTCCATGTTGCAGAGGTATTTACTGGATCTCCAGGGGTATATGTAACACTTGATGATACTATTAAGAGCTTCAAAGGTATCTTAAATGGTGAGTATGATCACTTACCTGAGGCTGCATTCTATATGGTAGCTGGAATTGATGAAGCAATTGCGAAAGCAGAAAAATTAAAAGAGAAGGCTTCATAAGCCAAAGGGGAGCCCTATGAGTACAATTAAGCTCGAAATTGTAACACCGCATGGTGTTATCTATGATGGCGATGTAGCAATGGTGACTCTATGTGGAAAGGATGGAGAGTTTGGAGTACTTCCAGGCCATGCATCGGTAGTGAGTCTCTTAGATGCTGGTATAATTACTGCAAAAACATCTGATAATAAAGAGATTGTTGTAGCAGTAAATGGTGGCTATGCAAAAGTATCAGAGGAGAAAGTAAGTACTATTGTAGATGGTGCAGTAGCAGTAAAGGATGAAACTGGTGCTTTAAGTGCAAATATCGAGAAGGCAAAAAAGCTACTAAAGAGTGCACAAACAAGTGATACTGCAATAGCATCTGCCGTTTCAAAAATAGAATCGATAAAATAGAAAACGATGAGTGTCATAAGCTATCTTAGTCAAAGCAGTACAATTAACTTAATTGTTATTGCGACACTCTCACTCTACTTTATTGCTGTTTTTGCAATCTTTATCTACCGATATAGAGTTATAAGTAGACGTTTAAAGGTTGAACAGGATAACTTAGCCTCGCTTTATACCTCCAATGATAGTGAGCCAGATAATAGATCGATATTCTATTCCTATATTACTCGTAATAAGAAAGTTGATGAGAAGGTCTTAAAAGCTGCAATTAGCGATACAATTCGAGTCTCTACACAAGGTTTAACACAACTCTCTATAATGGCATCTACTTCGCCATTTATTGGACTCTTTGGTACTGTTGTTGGAATATTAGAGTCTTTTGGAAGATTGGCAAATATTAAGAGTGCATCACTCTCAGTAGTTGCACCAGCAATTAGTGAAGCCTTAGTAGCAACAGCAGTTGGTATTTTTGTTGCAATCTTTGCATACAGTTTTAACTTGTTGCTTAAACGAAAAGTCTATGAGCTTAACTCTACATTAGAGTCAACTGCGGAGATACTGCTTAGCAGGAATAGTTAATGTTTGATTGGGATGAACAACCAGATTTAAATATTACACCTTTTGTGGATGTTATGCTAGTGTTGATGGCAATCTTAATGATTACTGCACCAACAGTAAATTACCAAGAGAAGATCAATTTACCTCAGGGAACTAAGAGTACAAAGGTTCAAAAAGAGTCGTCTGTAACAATACGTATGGATGTAAACCGTAATATCTATCTAGGTAAAGAGCAATATACACTTTCAAATTTTCGTGATACTTTTATGTTAAAATCGAAAAAATTTGATCTATCAACTACTGTTTTTATTCGTGCAGATGAACGATTGCCATATAAAGATGTGATCTATCTCTTAAAGAGTGTAAAAGATGTAGGATTCAATAAGGTATCGTTAATAACAGAATGAATAAGTTAAAACTTGAAGCAATAGCGACCTCTTTTCTAATCTATTTAATTATAATTACATTAATTTTAGCAGTAACACTCTCTACACCTACACACCATAAAGCAAAACACTATGTTGCTAAAAACGCTAATGTAATTGAAGTCTCTTTAGGAAGCCCAAATGGATCTAAGAGTCTAACTACTCAAAAAAAGAGTCAGAAAAAAACTGTTCAAAAAAGAAAAGAGCTTAAAAAAGAGAAAAAAAACATTAAGAAACATCCTAAGAAGGTTCGAAACTATAAAAAAGAGCCTAAAAAGAGCCAAAAACAGGCTATTAAGAGATCAAGTAAAGTAACAAAAAAAGTCAACCATAAGCAGAAAGTGAGGAAGGCAAATACCAAAAAGCTCTTTAAGAATCTATCTAGCTCAATAACAAAGAGTAGTAGAACAACTACTGCTAAAAGTGGCAATAGTGGTCAGAGTTTACGTAAAGTCAATAAAGATAGAGGTATTGTCAATCGCTACTTTGCAAATGTGCAAAATAAACTTAGAGGATGGCCAGCTCAAAGTAACTTTGCGGGTGAGCGAGTAAGTGTAGAGCTAACAGTCTACTCTAGTGGGCTCTTTGATTACAAGATACTTCATCGCTCAATAAATCCAGAGTTTAATCGTTCACTTACGAGATATCTTGAGCAGCTTAAACGAATTGGTTTTGGACCACATAGTAATCCGACTCCTTATAAGATTATAGTAGACTTTATTGCCAGGTAGTAATAAAAAAAGAAATTAGCCACAATTTATACTATTTAATATAGTTTTTAGATGCTTCTTGCTACAATAGCTTTTAATAGTACTCTTTATTAAGGGATAGATATTATGAGAAAGCTGCTACTTATACCACTGTTTTTTATGTTTCTCTTTGCTACTGAGCCAGATGCCGTATTGAAGATTGAGAAAGATGTTGACCAGAGGGCAACGATTTCTATTATTCCAGCTACTGGAATAGAACCTCAGTATGAGAAGGAGGCGACGAGACTTTTTAAAGTAGACTTTCGCTTGAGTGGGAATTTTCTTGTTGATCAAAATAGCTCAAAGAGTATTGCATTCTCTACACTTCCAGTTGGGATAGATAGTAGTAGTAAATATATACTTCTTTACAATTTTGAGGCAACTCCAAATGGTGGGGCGTCACTCGATATCAAGCTTATTGGTGATTCACCAAGAAGAGTACTTTTAAATAAAAACTTCAGTGTTTCAAAGTTAGAGAAGGCCCCATTTTTAATCCATAAAGCTGTAAGTGTTGTTAACGAATATGCGAAATTTCCATCTGTTGAGTGGATGAATCGTTATGTGCTTCTCTCAAGATACATTGGTCCAAAAAAGAGTGAAGTGATGATTGCTGATTATACATTTTCTTATAAGAAGGTAATCATTAAAGGGGGTTTGAATCTTTTCCCAAAATGGGCTGATAGTAAGCAAAGAGAGATCTACTATAGTAGTTATGGAAAGGATCTGTTAACACTTTTTAAACTTAATATTTATACTGGTCAAAAGAGGAAAATTATCACATCTCATGGAATGCTTGCTTGTTCAGATGTGAGTAAAGATGGCTCAAAGCTACTTCTTACAATGGCTCCATCTTCACAGCCAGATATCTACCTTTTTAGTGGAGGGAGTGCAAAACAGTTAACAACATTTAGTGGGATTGATGTAAATGGAAAATTTATCGATAATGAACAAGCAATTGTATTTGTTTCTAACCGCTTGGGGACTCCCAATATCTTCAAGAAGGGGATAAACTCTAGTAGTGTGCAAAAGATAGTCAATCATGGACAGAACAACTCTGCATGTGATACATTTGAAGATAAGATTGTCTATTCGAGCAAAGAGGGTCCAAAGAGTTATAATATCTATTTGACAGATAGTAGTGGAAGTGATGTACGACCATTAACAAGTGGAGGTATAAATATGTTCCCTCGCTTTAGTGAGAGTGGTGATGTGGTGATGTACCTTAAAAAAACAAGTAGTGGAAGCTCAATAGGATATAGTAATATAAGAGCAAATAGATCAGAGAGTTTCCCGCTAGGGATAAGTAGAGTTCAATCGATAGATTGGTAGGAGAGAAGATGAAAAGTTTTAAATCGATACTTTTGGTAACTACTTTTGTTAGCGTAATTTTTGCTGAACAGTCGGTCTATACAAGTAGTGACTTTGTTGATCCAGAAGCGATGGCAAAAAAAAATAGTCGCGATATATTAATACTAAAGCAGCAAATTGCACAATTAAAAGAGAAAATTGAGGGGTTAAAAACAATTATTCAAGGGCTAAATGGTGAGATTGCTACTTTAAAGCAAAAGAGTAATAATAATTTTGAAAATATTCTAAATCAACTTTCGCAAAGGGTTGCAGCTCTTGAGAGTAGATCATCTAAGAGTTTGGATTTGAGTGGAGCAGCAAAGAGTACCCTTGCAAATAAGCAAAGTGCTAATGCCGTAAAGAGTACACCAAAGAAGAAAAAAAATGAAGAGACTTTTAAAGGAGTTTCAAGTAAAGAGTTATTTAAAAATTCAGTTTTAAATTTTACTAAATCACGTTTATCGAAGGCTGAAAATGGGTTTAGAGAATTGCTCAAAAGAGGTTATAAAAAAGCGTCGAGTCACTTCTATTTAGGCGAGATTGCATTTAAAAGAGGTCGCTATAAAGAGGCGATTACTCACTATCAGCAGAGTGCTACCCTCAATGAGAATGCAAACTATATGGATAAGCTACTTCTTCATACAGCACAATCACTCAAAAAGATTGGGAAGGCGTCAGAGGCAAAGGTATTTTTTAGAGCAGTTGTTGATACTTATCCAGAGAGCAGAAGTGCAAAGGAAGCAAAAAAATATTTAAAGTAGAATTAAGGCTAATAGGTTACAATCAAATCTCATAACTGAAAAGGGTTACTTAAGTGGGTAATCGAGAGATAATGTATCTCTTCAGTTTAAATTATTTATAAAGGATTGATCAGATGGCAATTAAAGAAGAGAATAGTGTTGTTGCTATTGAGTATGAGTTAACAGAAGCTGGAAAAGATGAGGTGATAGATAGTAATAAAGGTGGAGCACCTTTAGAGTTTATTATCGGAAAAGGGCAACTGATTCCAGGCTTAGAGAGACAGCTTGTTGGTATGAGTGCAGGAGAGAGTGCAAGTATTTTAGTTAAAGCTGAAGAGGCGTATGGGTTAAGAGATGAAGAGGCTATACAAAAGCTTCCTAAAGAGCAATTTGAGGGTATTGAGTTAGAAAAGGGTATGACTCTTTATGGTCAGGGCCAAAATGGTGAAACTATTCAAGTAACTGTTGTCGATTTTGATGATGAGAGTGTTACAGTCGATTTTAACCATCCGCTTGCTGGTAAAGATTTAATGTTTAATGTAACAGTAGTTAGTGAGCGAGATGCGACTGAAGAGGAGGCACAAACTGGTCAAGTTGGTGGTGGATCTTGTGCTGGTGGAAGTTGCGGCTGTTCTCACTAAAAACTCTATATAATAGTAGTTTTTTAGTAAGCTACTCTTTAAAGAGTAGCTTAAATTTACTCTTTTTTATAAAACTGATTAATTACAAGTCTACCTCAATT
>JALWMN010000123.1 GCA_027083895.1 Campylobacteraceae bacterium | reverse complement strand
GCTAAGGTGTTAAGTAAGACGAAGAAGGTTGTTGATGTAGATATTATGAGTGATGACCTCTTTAAAAAGTATGAGCTTGTACCAAACAAAGATAAGATTGCAAGAAGTGGGTTAAGTGTTGATCAGGTAAATAAGATTTTATATTTAGCATTTGAGGGTATGGCAGTTGCTCATAAAAACTCTAAAAACGAGGCTGGGCAAATTCAGATATTTTTATCTTTAGATCCAAATACAAAGAGATTTAATGATAAATCATTAGAGGCACTAAAGGCTAAGTTAATTTCGATGAACCTTATGAACCAAAGGGGTATGTTGGTTTCATTAAATGAGGTTGTCGATATCAAAGAGGTAAACAATTCACCGATGATTATGCATAAAGATTTGAGTCGAATGATTAATGTAATCGCTGAAACAGATAATGAGTCGCAAGTATATCCGCTACTTGAGGCTAGAGATGCAATGATAGAGCACTTTAAAAAGCTTGGCTATAAGGTAGAAAAAGAGCCAGGAATGAGTACATATATGTTCGATTTGCACCTAACAAATAAAGATGGCGAGAAGTACCTGCTTAGATGGGATGGAGAGATGAAGGTAACACTCGATACATTTAGAGATTTAGGGGGTGCATTTATTGGTGCATTAATTTTAATCTTCCTACTCTTGGTAATTTATTATAAGAGTTTTGCATTGAGTGGTATTGTATTAGCTGGTAGCTTTTTATCAATCATAGGGGTTATTGTAGGGCACTGGGTTGCAGATTTGGTAACAGAAGATGTCTTCTTCTTAACTGCAACATCGCTTATTGGATTTATTGCTCTAATGGGTATTAGTTCTAGAAACTCTCTGCTTCTAATTGATTTTGCAAAATCTTTAATGGAAGCTAAAGGAATGGATAAAAAAAGAGCAATTGCAGTTTCATCTGCAACAAGGGCTAAACCAATTGCACTTACAGCAATTGCTATTATTTTAGGTTCGGCACTTCTTGCAAGTGACCCAATCTTTGGTGGTTTGGGAGTTGCTTTGATTTCTGGGACAGTAGCGGCAGTATTTGTATCGTTAATTTTTGTACCAGTACTACTAGATAATGCAAAAGCTATGGAGATTGACGACGAAAATCCAATCCACCATGATCCAAATAATATCTCGATTACAAAGTAAGTTATAAAAAGGTTGAAGGGAGAAGGGAGAAGGGAAAGATAAAAATCTACTATCAAAATATCTTTCTCCTTTGCCCTTCAACCTTCTTCCTTATAAATAACCTCCCTATAAATTACCTTATGCTAAAATATCGCAATTTTTTTTAGGAGAATTTAATGGCAACAATTGGAATGGGCGATATTAAAAAGGGTGTTAGATTAGAGATTGATGGTAACCCATATAAGGTAATTGAGTTTTTACATGTTAAGCCAGGCAAGGGTGCTGCGTTTGTTAGAATGAAAGTTAAAAATCTACAAAATGGCAAGGTTATAGAAAAGACAGTGCATGCTGGTGATAAGTTTGAGGTACCAGAACTTGAGTATAAGAAGATGCAGTATCTTTATGACGATGGCGAATTTTTACAATTTATGGATACAGAGACTTTTGAGCAAATCGCATTAACACTTGAGCAGGTCGGTAAAGAGAATTTCGATTTTATGATTGATGGGATGGAGGTAGATATTCTATTCCATAAAGGAAAACCAATCTCTGTAGAGATTCCGCAAACTGTAGTACTTAAAATTGTAGAGACACCACCAAACTTTAAAGGCGATTCTCAAGGTGGTAAAAAACCGGCTAAATTAGAGAGTGGGGCTGTTGTGCAAGTGCCTTTCCATGTCTTGGAGGGTGAAAAGATTAAAGTAGATACTGTAGAGGGTAAATACCTAGAGAGAGTTAAAGATTAATTTAAGTTGGAAGTTTGAAGTTGCTTTTTCCCCGCAGTAGCGGGGATAATAGTATAGTCTACTTTTTTATATATCTACTTTTTTAATTTTTCTACTTACAAAGTTTGCTTTTTGTGTTATAATATTTGCAAAAAACTAAAGGATAGTCTATGGCAAAAGCGTTAGTTTTATTAGCTGAAGGTTTTGAGGAGATAGAGGCTGTAACAATTATCGATATATTAAGACGCGGAGGAGTAGAGGTTCAGAGTGCCTATTTGCCTGATGAGTTTGAGACAAACTTAGTTTTAGGTGCCAATGGTATTACTGTAGAAGCGGATGTTCCGCTAAAAACAGTTGTGGTTGATGAGTTTGATATTGTAGTATTACCTGGCGGCTGGGGTGGTACAAATCGTTTAGCAGAAAATGAGTTGGCTCAAAGTGTAATTAAAGAGTTTAAAGCTTTAGATAAATGGATTGCAGCTATGTGTGCAGCACCTTATGCATTGCATGTAGCTGGAGTTTTAAGTAAAAAGTATACATGTTACCCAAGTGTAGAGGAGCAGATTCGTCCTGAAGATAGAAGTGATGATATTGTAGTGGTTGAAGATAAAGTAATTACTTCGCAAGGTCCTGCAACTGCAATCTGCTTTGCACTAGAGATTGTTCGCCAATTAGTTGGACAAGAGACTTTTGAAACAGTGAAAAATGGAACTTTAGCTAAATATTGTCAAGAGTAGGAGGTTAAAATGTCTATAGAAGAGAAGGTACTTGAGGCACTTAAAACAAGTGGTGAACCAATGAAGAGTGGCGATATTGCAAAACTTCTCAATGTTGACGCTAAAGAGGTAAGTAAAGCTATAAAAAAATTAAAGGCTGAGGGGAAAATAGAATCTCCAAAGAGATGCTTTTATCAAGCAAGCAATTAATATAGTTAAGCGACTCTTTGTCGCTTAAAACTGTTTTGAATTCTTCAAAATTGAACTTCTATTTAATAAAAAAATGTTACAATCAATAAATATCATAGTAAAGGGCATAGATGTCTACTCCTAAATTTACCCATTTGCATCTACATACTGAATACTCACTTCTTGATGGAGCTAATAAGATAAAAGAGTTAGCCAAAAGAGTTAAAGAGCTTGGTATGGAAGCTGTTGCTATGACAGACCATGGCAATATGTTTGGTGCAATAGATTTTTATAATGCAATGCGTAAAGAGGGTATTAAGCCTATTATTGGTATGGAGGCTTATATCCATAACAGTGATGATTTGGGTGATAAATCGACTCGTCAGAGGTATCATCTATGTCTTTATGCTAAAAATGAGATTGGGTATAAAAACTTAATGTACTTAAGCTCTCAAGCCTATATTAATGGCTTTTACTACTATCCAAGAATTAATAAAAAGCTTCTAAGAGAGCATAGCGAGGGTTTAGTATGCACAGCTGCTTGTTTGCAAGGAGAGGTAAACTGGCATTTAAATACCAGTGAGAAAAATTTAAAGTTTGGTGCAAAAGGGTATGAGGGAGCAAAAGAGGTAGCGTTAGAGTATAAAGAGATTTTTGGAGATGATTTCTATTTAGAGATAATGCGGCATGGTATAAATGATCAGCTAAGGATTGATAAAGATATTATTAGGTTATCAATTGAGACAGGTATAAAGATAGTCGCAACTAATGATACTCACTATACCTACAAAGAGGATGCAGATGCACACGAAGCATTTATGTGTATTGCAATGAATAAACTCTATGATGATCCAGATCGTCTTAGACACTCTGTACATGAGTTTTATGTAAAATCGCCAGAGGAGATCGCAAGACTCTATGCTGATATTCCAGAAGCAATAGAGGCAACTCAAGAGATTGTGGATAAGTGTAATTTAGAGATAAAACTAGGCAATCCAACACCGCCAAATTTTAAATTTACAAGGGAGAGGGCAAAAAAGGTTGGTTTAGAGCTTCCTGAACCAGAGGTGGAGTATTCACTAAAAAATGATATTGTTCTTTTTGAGTATGAGGCAAGAG
>JALWMN010000122.1 GCA_027083895.1 Campylobacteraceae bacterium | reverse complement strand
ATCCACTTGCACGAGCTAAAAAGAGTGCTCGCTCAAGGTGAAACCTTTGCGATATTATAGTATATTTTTTTAAGCCAAATATATTTTTAGCCCTTACGACAGAATCAAGCGTACGAAAGCCTGCAAAATCTAAGTAGATTTTACTCTTTGGAACACCTCGCTTTATTAAATCTCTCCGCATTCTAACTGGTTCATTGTAATATGGAGTCGCATTATCCCCAGAGACTAAAATTGCATCTACCTTACCACTCTTAAAGAGCTTAACAGCAGCATCTATTCGATACTTATAGAAGTAGTTAATCTTCCCTCTTCGCACATACTTTGCCGTGCCAAGCAAGAGCCCAACATCTCTATGTGGCACTTTTTTTACAGAACTGTAGATCTGCTCTTTTGCACTACTACTTATATAAAGATCTATAGCAACAATTCCAATAATAACTATTATGCTTAGAAAAAATAGATATTTTACAAAAATTTTTACCATTCTTGATTATTACAAACTCTAACTTAATAGTTTGTTAAAATCCTATTTTTCTAAGAAAGAAAAGTTTTGGAACACAAAGTTAACATAAGTTTCTCTATCTCAATTGAAGTAATACTCTCTATAAATTGCTATAATGAAAAATTTAATTTCTAAAAAAGTGAACCAATATTTTCTATTTTGTGATAAATCAATAATGTATGCTTCTTTATAAATTGAATGTTAAAGAGGAGATCTCTCATTTTCAAAACTTTTTCTACCCATCAACTAGACATATATATTATTTACAAGTCAAAACTCTATAAGGAGGATAATCCTCCTTTCTATAAACCTAAAAATAGTGTTACAACTAAAATTGATCAGTTGCAAAGCGTGTAAATGTTGTAAAGAGTGCAAAGTTATAATATAAATCATCCCCCTCTTTTTCCATCGCATCTTTTAAAACATCTGCTATTGTGGTTTGCAAAGAATCATTATATGAGTAAGATTGTAAAATAACCCACTCATATAAATCTGCAGCATAAGAGCGTTTTTTAGGATCAGCCTTTTCATCATTAAAAATTCCACCAGTGCCATCAATATAGTTTGCAAACTTACCATCACCCAAATTAGCTTTTAAAAGGAAACTATTAGCGATATAGTGAAGTTTTGTTTTATCCCATTTCTTTTGAATATTGGCATTATAGAGTGATGCTGCAAATTGTGCAATTTTAATACCATGGGTTACATCTTCCATATGGGGCTTGCCATCGATATCAGCAGGCCAATAGAGCCATACTACATAATTACCCCTCTCATCTTCATGCAAAGTCATATTATCCCAAATATAGTTCCCAACCTTGGTAACAATCTCTTTATATTTATTATTTGGCTTTCCATCAGCAAAGCTTGCTATATACATCTCTATAAGCGGCTCTGCAATAATTGTTGTTAAATTTATTGGAGCTTCTACATGAGAGTAATCCTCTCCATCTTCATAATAGTTTTGAGGATACTCAAAATAGACCCCCTTGCTTCCATCCTCATAAGGCGAATCACTATCAGTTACAAATGGTTTATGGGCTTCATAGATCTCTTGAACTACTTGAAAATATCTATTAGCATCATCGCCAAACTCTTTTTGAAGCGAAGGATCCTCTTTTACAATTCTTGCAAATGCAGCAAACGAATAGGCATAAAGTGCATTTGTTAGCATCTCAGAATATCTGGCATTTTCATCTGGACCAAACTTATCATACTCCCATCCATGCCCCCAACCTGGCAAAACACTATTGGTTCTATCATCCTTCAATCCCGTAATCTTATCATTACCATCTGCAACAATTTTGAGTAACTCATTGAGTTTTCGTAAGATTCTCACATCACCTGATGCCTCATACATATCGATATACGCACGCAAATATCTTCCATGATCCCATCCCGTAGGATTATTTCGCACACCAAATTTACCAATAAAATATCCCTTTTTCATATCTTCATGCTGATTCAAAAACCATTCAACTCTCTCTTTCATCTTTTCACTACTATCAATTACCCTAACAACTCTATAATTCCTTGCTTCATTCCCATTTGCATCAATAGCTTTATAAAATATCAATCGCTCTCCTAAATATTGTGTATCAACCTCTCCTTCACGCTCTAATTTAATCTCTCCTTTGGCATTATCGCTTAATGCAACACCTGGATCGCTAAAGTTAGAATCTCGCTCAATAACAAGTAACTTTTTACCCTTTAATTTTATTGTCGGCGGTGTTGTATCCACTACCCTAACAACTCGTGTTGCATTTGCCTCATTGCCACTCTTATCTTTAGCAGTATAAACCAACTTATACTCTCCAACACTTCTATTATCAACCTCGCCACTAACCGTTACATTAAGCGTACCATCATGATCATCAACTGCTTTTGCTCCTGGATCAATAAAATCCTCTCCAGCCTCTAAAATATATGGATTTTCCCCATTTAATGTAATTACAGGAGGGTTCTCATCTCTATCCTCTTTTGGAAAAACATAAACTTTTACTTTGTCTCTAGACTTCAATTTATAACCAGATGGTGAAACTTCCGTAGTTGTTAGCTGAAAAACCAATCTTCTTTTTCTCTTTACTTTAGGAGCTATAAAGGTAGCTTTTGCACTCTTTTTATTTTCTAATTTTACATGTTTCCCTTTTAACTGTTTCCATCTATATTTAATAATTTTCCACCCCTCTCTTGGCGTTGAAGCAGAACCATCCAAAACAACTTTTTCGCCTGCAGTTACACTTTGATCTTTTCCAGCATCTGCACAGCCACTTAAATTCACAAGTATAAAGAGCATAACAAAAAGTGATAAAACACTTTGAAATGCCTTAAATCTCAAAACTCTAAAATGGAACATGGTTTATCCTTTTTTTATTTTTTCTTAGTGTATCAAAAAAAATGACAAATTGTCATATTTCTTTCAAAGTGCCATATAGAGGGAGTTTGCGAAGATTTTCAAGAGAATAGGCTTAGAATGGAGATAAAATCTAATTACTCTTTTTATAAGATTTTATAATATATTCTTTTTTACTTTTTTTTCAATTTGATATACCTTATATATCCAATGCCTCTTTACAATCGACCCTATTTCCATAGAGGCTATTATCATTTAAAGTAGCATTATTTTCATAATAGAAACACTCTTTATAATTTTTCTTACTATTATAAAGTACTTTATAGAACCCTTTTGCTACTGCAATCTTATCTTTACCAATTCGCTTCGAATCTTTAGAGAATATAACAATATTTAAAACATTAATCTCATCTAAAAGCTTTGCCTCTTTTCTTGCATGTTCTTCAACTTTAACCCATTGATGCTGATTTACATTCTTATCTTGAGGAACAATATTGGCTAATGAATATGTCGCCTCTAAACTCTCTTGACTCCAATCAAATGCTGCATCTGGAGCTAAATGGCCCCTATCATAACCAGAATTACTATAGTCATAACTATAGACCCTATAAGGTTCATCTATAAGTGGTTCAGCATAAAATCTTGGTCGCTCCTTTATATTCAATTCATCTACCAAATCTCCCTCTAATTTATATATTACACTTTTTGCAGATTTTAAACTATAGTCATAACAAATCTTAAAGTAGACCTTATCTATAATTTGATCGCAACTATCTCGATTTAAAAATCTCTCTTCAATAGTTTTTTTTGATTCTGTTTTATTGATATCTATATCCTGTTCAACCTTATGATCTATAATAGAAGTATCTCTCTCTACATTTTGGCAAGCAGCCAAAAAAGTTACTATAAAAAAAAGACCCATTAGCTTTACTCTTATAATACTCATAAGCAATTCCTAATCTAAAATTATTATTATAATACCATAAAATGGATATATTTTTATTTATATTAGATTAGGATAAATGAATTTATAACCTCAAATAAAAAAGTATAAGTTACAAAAGAGTTATCTAAATTAACGAATACATTACTATGAAGCTATTAAACACAAAATTTACATTAGAGATTAACAACTTTTCGCAAATCATTTAGCTATGGGCATTTACAAAAATCGATCAATTAACCTATGGGTTAAACGATTAACTTAAGCAGTAGCAACAGATGTAAAACTATTAAAAAGCTAAAAATTTACAAATTTCTAAGTTTAATACATTCTTGATAATTTTGCAAGCAATATATATAGCTCTATAAAAAAATGACGCAAATGAGCAAAATCACAACCTCTCCCACACCTTAAAGGCTTGGATATGCTCTTTAACATCGTGGCATCTAACAATACTTGCCCCTCTCTCTACAGCTTTAGTGTGTATTATGAGAGTTCCTGGTAGGCGATCTTGGATAGGGGTTGGCGTAATCATATCTATCATCGATTTTCGGCTTGCTCCAATTAAAAGTTCGCAGCCAAAGTGGGTAAAGTGTTGGTGAGCTTTTAGGAGCTTTAAGTTATGCTCTAGGGTTTTCCCAAAGCCTATACCGACATCTAAAATAATATCTTCTCTACTTAAACCTAGCTCTTCACATTTTTCTATCTGCTTTGCAAAAAATGCATCTACTTCGCTTACTACACACTCATAGTGTGGGCTCTTTTGCATGGTTTCGGGAGTGCCTTGCATATGCATTATACATAGCTTCACTCCATATTTCACAGCTAATTTTATAAGCTTTTCATCTCTTGCACCGGTAATATCGTTAATAATTTTAAAGCCACAATTTAAGGCATACTCTACAACCTCTGGTGCGTAAGAGTCGATACTAAATACTGCCTTTTCATAGAGTTTTTTTACTTTCACGGTATCGAGAATATCTTTTACTCTTTCAAGCTCTTCGCTAGCACTTACAGCTTTTGAACCAGGGCGGCTTGATACACCACCAATATCTATAATTGCCGCACCATCGCTTATCATTTGTTCTATCTGCTTAAGAGCCTCATCACCCATAAAGCGGCTACCGCTATAGAAGCTATCGCTATTAGCGTTAATAACTCCCATTATCTTTAGATCAAACTTTTTTGGGTAAAGCAGAGCCTTTAACTCAATTGCCAACTTTTTTAAGCCAAATGGCTGGGCGAGCTCTTTTCTTGCTAATCTCTCTAATTGGCGTTTTGTACCTATAAGCAAGCAGTCATAGTATGGTTTTTCGCATAAAATTACTCCACCTGGTACTGCCAACTCTGCACCTACACTGAGAGCATCTTGTTTAAGAATATTTACTGCTGGGGTTTTGAGCTCTTTAATCTCTATAAAGAGCAACTCTGCCTTTTTTGCCATAATCTTAATGCCACCACCTTCTACACCTAAGGCTTTGAGGTAGCTACTTATGTCACGCGGTTTATCTATTTGGTAGAGTCGCATCTTGTACCTTCTTTCTCTTTTTTGCTAAGAGTTTTAGAAGTAGTGTTGTCAATACAAAATCAACAGGTGATCTTAAATGCAAAGCCTCTCTTGCTTTGCTAAAGAGTGTAAGAGTATCTTCATCTAAATGGAAGCTATCTGATAGCATTGCTCTTTTCATAATTGACTCTACTACCCCTAATGCCTCTTGCTGCTTAAGATTTTTATACTCTTGAATAAAGTTATAGAGGCTCTCTAGATTAAGATTTTCTAAATCTAAATTGATCTCTATATCCTCTTGCTTTTGATGCAAATTGGTAACAATCATCCGTGATCGAATTGTAGGAAGCAAAGCGGCCTTATTGGGTGTTAAAAGTATAAACTCTTTATTCTTTGGTGGCTCTTCTATAATCTTTAAAAGCCTATTTTGCACTACTTCTGAGAAAGTATTACTAGCTAAACAGAGGTAGACCTTCTCTTGCGAAGCTAAGTAGGCTTTCGCTATAACTTCATTTGCATCGCTTACTAAAAAGTTTTCATCCTCTCTTATAAAGAGTTCAAAGCTAGCCTCTTTTGGTGCAAGTGATTGAAGTTTCTCAATTGTACCATGAAAATCATCTGTAATGATAATTTGAGACTGCAATAGGAGTTCCAACACTCAACCTTTTAAATATTTAGAGATCCACCTCTCCAAAGAGACCTGCACTTATTGCTTTATTAAAAAGCTCAAACGACTGAATAAGCTTAATATCGATTTTAGGATCTTTACGATTAAGACTAAAGAACCCCTCTATCTCTTTATTGAGTCGCCAAATCATACTCTGCTTATCCTGCTCAATATACTCATACTGATTATGATCACCACTTCCTATATACCAAAAAATATACCCATTTGGAAAGGAGATATCAAGCATATCAAAGAGCATATCAAACTCTGTAGAGTTATTTAGAAACTTCACTTGTGGAAAGAGTGAACAGAGTTTATAGACAGGAATAAAGGGTCGATCGCCATCAACACGATTGATATGGTTTACAATATAGTCTCCATACCAGCTAAATTCACTATCGGTTACAACAATAAGTGTTGCTCCCTCTAATATACGTGAGATTGCATGCATTGCCTGAGGTACCCAATTAAAGCGAACCTCCTCAAGCCAACTATATGACGAGTCAAACTCCCGTATTGTCTCTAGCGTCCATTCACTAAAATCCATTACTTATCTAGCCCAAACTCTTCGTGAAGGACTCGAACTGCTAACTCCGAGAACTTCTCATCAATGATCATTGAGACTTTAATTTCACTTGTAGAGATCATCTCAATATTAATACCATTTTTTGCCAAAGCACTAAATGCAGCTGCTGCAACACCACTATGACTCTTCATACCTACACCAACAATTGAGACTTTTGCAACATTTTCATCATAATCTGCACCTGCTAAATCGTGATCGAAGCTCTCCATAACTCGTTTTGCATCTTCGAGCTGATTTTGCGGTACTGTGAAGCCTAAATTTGTTTTTCCATCCTCTGTGCTTGCATTTTGTATAATCATATCTACAACAATATTCTCTTTTGCTAGATTGCTAAAGATCTCTGCTGCAATGCCAGGTCTATCTGTAACTCCTCGCAAAGAGACTCTTGCTTGATTTTTATCCAATGCAACACCGCTTACTAAAACCTCTTCCATACTCTCTCCCTCTTTATCTGATATGACTGTTCCCTCTCCATCGCTAAAGCTACTCTTTGCAACAATCTTTACACCCATCTTTTTTGCTAACTCAACCGATCGATTCTGGAGTACTTTAGCTCCAAGGCTAGCAAGTTCTAGCATCTCATCATAAGAGATATAATCTAGCTTCTTCGCCTTTGGCTCAATGCGAGGATCAGTTGTATAGACACCATCTACATCGCTATAGATCTCACACGCATCAGCCTTCAGTGCTCCAGCTAATGCAACAGCACTTAGGTCACTTCCACCTCGTCCAAGTGTTGTAACCTCTCCATCTTCATTAATACCCTGAAATCCTGCAACAATAACGATATTCCCTTTACTTATCTCCTCTTCGAGGCGAGTCGTATCAATAGACTCAATGCGTGCATAGGTATGAGTATTATCTGTTTTTATACCTGCTTGACGTCCTGTAAGTGCAATGGTTTTATGCCCCATCTCATTTAATGCAATTGCCAAAAGAGCTGCTGTTACTCGCTCTCCTGAACTTAAGAGCATATCCATCTCTCGCTTACTTGGATTTTTCGAAAAGTGGTGTGCATACTCAATGAGCTTATTGGTCTCACCACTCATTGCAGAGACAACAATTACTAAATCTTTCCCCTCTTCTCTTGCTTTTGCTACCCGCTTTGCAACATTCTCTATTCTTTCTAAGTTACCTACGCTGGTACCCCCATACTTTTGTACAACTAACACTTAGATATACCCTTCCTTCTTAAAAAAATTGATCACTCTTCTATAGGCTTTCCGTTTCATATAGAGTGCCTTTTTAAAGAGCTCTTGTTCATCTACAAAGATATAATCTTCAAACTCAGGTGTCTCATCGAGTTCGAGATTTATCACCGCATCCTCTTTTAATCTTACTAAAAAATATTTCTGATTCTGCCCCTTATAGGGATACTTTTTCTCCCATTCACTGCTTGGAAAATCATAACTAATCCACTCAGGAAACTCTGCTATGATCTCAACTTGATCAGTACCAATCTCCTCTTTTAACTCACGCAAGAGAGCCTGCTTAGGGGTCTCATCTTCATTAATGCCACCTTGCGGAAATTGCCATGCACGGCGAATCCCTTTACGTTTTCCTAAAAAGAACATCGTCTCTTGCGGATGTTTATGAGATAGTATTACAGCAGCAACATTGGGGCGATATTCACTCTTCTTTTTCATCTCTGCCCTCTTTAACTGTAAGTTGGATAAAATTTTATCCTAAATCCAATTATAAGTAGATTACAAAATGCTCTGTTATATACATATTCCATTTTGCGACTCTAAATGTCACTACTGCAGCTTTAACTCATATATAAATATGCACGATAGAATCGAAGCATATATGATTTCGCTCCATAAAAACTTGCTTAATGAGATTGAAAAAAATCACATCAAATATGGAGCAATTGAAACACTCTTTATAGGTGGAGGCACACCATCTGTTGTCGCACCTCATCTTTTTGTCCCAATTTTTGAAACACTCTCCCCCTATTTAGCCAAAAATGCAGAGATAACAAGCGAAGCAAACCCAAACTCAGCAAGCAAAGAGTGGCTTAGTAGTCTCTATGCTCTTGGGGTAAACCGCATAAGTTTTGGGGTACAGAGTTTCAATAACAAAAAGTTAAAAAGACTCAACCGTGCCCATAGTGCTAATGAGGCAATTAAAGCTATAGAGTCTGCTGCAAAAATTGGATATACTAACCTCTCACTCGATATAATTTACGACCTTGAAGGCGATACCAAAGAGTCTTTACAAAAAGATTTAGAGCAAGCCTTTGCTCTACCAATCAATCACCTCTCTTGCTACGAACTTACAATCGAAAAGGCTACACAATTTTACAAAGAGCCAAGTGTTAAGCAAAATAGAGAAGAGCTTGGCTACTTCTTAAGAGATTTTATAGTAAGTAGTGGCTTTGAGCAGTATGAAGTCTCTAACTATGGTAAGATAAAAAGCCGCCATAACCTAGGTTATTGGCAATATAAAGAGTATCTAGGTATTGGTGCTGGAGCAGTAGGATTTATAAATAAAAGCCGCTACTATCCCCACAGCAATTTAGAGCACTACATTCAAAACCCCACCTACCAACGCAGAGAGCAATTAAGTCAAGAGGAGATCTTAACTGAAAAGATCTTTCTTGGACTTCGCAGTATCGTTGGGATAAACAAGAGCATCCTCCCAAAAGCGATGCAAGAGCGAGCCGATCTACTCTGCAAAGAGAAGAAGCTAAAACTTATAAATAACCGCTACTACAATCAAGAGTTTTTCTTAAGCGACGCCCTTGCCCTTTTTATAATGGGATATTAATTCCCTGCTTGTTGCTCTTAGCTTTTCGCTTTATGCCTCCATTATGGCACCTCTAATAGAAACTTCGATACAATTATTAAAAAATTACGAGGAAGCCTCTTATGTTTGGTCTAGGATTTACTGAGATTTTATTAATTGCAATCGTTGCACTCCTTTTTATTGGACCAGATAAACTCCCTGAGACGATGAAAACAATTGCAAGAACATTAGGGAAAGCCAAACGGATGTTTGATGATACAAAGAGTACTATCGAAAATGAGTTACGAATAGATGACTTACGAGAAGAGGCTCTCCAATATAAAAAACAGATCGAAGATAGTAAGAAGCAGCTTGCCTCTTTTAAAAATATCGCCAATAAGGAGCTCAATGAGATTAAAAATGAAGCTACTCTTGTAAACCTCGATATGGCTGACGATACATCACTAGATGAGCTTTTTGATAAAGCTGAGAGTGAATTTGAAGAGCTTGAATCTAGCACCCAAAAGGTAACAATCCCAAAAAAAGAAGAAGAGCACAAGAAGAGTCTTGCAAGCAGCACTCAAACAAAGAGTAACTTTAAACACTTAAAACCTAAGGATAGCTAATGCTAGAAGATATTAAACCGCACTTAGCTGAGCTTCGAATGAGAATCTTTATCTCTATTATGGCATTAATTGTAGCCTTTGTTCTCTCTTTTATCTTCTATAAACCAATTCTTGATTGGGTAACTGCACCACTAGAGAGTGCTTTGCACCAGGTAAATAAAAAGGTTCAAAAGAGCAAAGAGGGGAAGTGGAGCGTGGCAAATGAGGGTGAAGAGTTTAATGTTACTCTACAGTCAGATACAAATAGAAGCACTCCTCTTTTTGAGAGAGCACTGCAGAGTGCCCAAAAAGTTCTAGAGAGTAATAGCTCTACACAGAATGAGAGACTCTTAGCGAGTGCTATAAGTGATCTTGCACTCAATGCAAAGAGGTCCCAACAGCTCAAAAATAGTGCGGGTGGAAATGTCCTATGGGGGAGTGTAACAACTAACCAAATTGGTGGGGTCTTTATGGTTGCTCTTAAAGTTTCACTCTATTCTGCAATCTTTTTGGCACTCCCTATCATTCTTTGGCAGATGTGGCTCTTTATTGCCCCAGGCCTTTACGAGAACGAAAAGAAGATGGCTCTTCCATTCCTAATAGGGGTAACAGTAATGTTTGCGGTTGGTGTACTCTTTGCATACTATATCGTTACTCCATTTGGTTTCCAGTTCTTAATTACCTTTGGTGCCTTTCTTTATACTCCACTTATTAATATCGAAGATTATATTGGCTTCTTTGCAAAGATTCTCTTTGGTTTTGGCTTAGCATTTGAACTCCCTATGGTTGTCTACTTCCTAGCATCTATCAAATTAATAACCGAAAAGAGTCTTTTAGACTTCTTTAAATATGCAATTGTTGCTATCTTTATAATTGCAGCTCTCCTTACACCACCAGATGTCATTACACAACTGCTCATGGCAGCACCACTTATTCTCCTCTATGGAGTCTCTATTTTAGTGGCAAAAGTGATTAACCCATACAAAGATGAGGATGACGAAGAAGAAGAGGAGAGCACTCAAAAGAAAGAAGAACAGAAGTTACTTAACAATGATGATAGATAAAGATCTCCAAACTGATGCTTACGACTATAAGCTCCCAAAAGAGCTTATAGCAACAACTCCAGTCACTCCTGCAGATAGTGCAAGGCTCCTTGTTTACAATAGAGCAGATGATACTATTACCCATACAGTATTTCGAGAGCTTTTAGAGTTTATTCCTAAAAGTAGTACAATTTTTCTTAATGATACACGAGTCATTAAAGCACGCCTTTTTGGTCAAAAACTAAGTGGTGGCAAAGTAGAACTTCTTGTTATTAAACCACTACAAGATAATAGATTTGTTGTTTTAATAAAGGGGCGAGTAAAGATTGGTACTCTTTTGCAGTTTCAGCAAAACTTAGAGGCAAAAGTAGTCGAGCTAAAAAGTGATGGGAGTCGTATTGTAGAGTTTTTTCAGAATGGAAAGCAGCTCAATTTCAAAGAGCTTATCACTACTTTAGAGGAGATTGGCCATATTCCCTTGCCGCCCTATATGAATCGAGAAGATACAAAAGAGGATGCAAAAAACTACCAAACCCTCTTTGCTAAAAAGAGTGGCTCTGTTGCAGCTCCAACTGCATCGCTACACTTTACGCCAGAGCTTCTAGCAAAGTTACAGTCTCAATTTCCTACCTATACACTTACGCTCCATGTAGGAGCTGGCACCTTTAAACCTGTTGAGGTAGAGGAGATTACCAAACACCCTATGCACTCAGAGTACTACAATATCCCAAAAGATGCACAAAAGATTATAGATAGCAACCAAAAGATCTTAGCTATTGGTACAACTGTAACAAGAACAATTGAACACTACGTAAGAACTAAAGAGCCAAGTGGGGAGTGCGATCTCTTCTTGCACCCTTACAATAAGCCACTTCGAGTAAACTACCTTCTTACCAATTTTCATCTTCCAAAAAGTACATTAATTATGCTTGTAAGTGCTTTTTTAGGGAGAGATAAAACTTTAACGTTGTATAATGAAGCAATAAAAAAGGGGTACCGCTTCTATAGCTATGGAGATGCGATGCTCATACTTTAAAGGAGCATGGATGGCAGTAAGTGAGCATTTAGGTGTCAAAGAGTTGCTTTTGCGACCCGATAACTATACCCTCCATATAGCAATTGCAATTATTGCAATCGCACTCATTGCAACAATAGTCTATGAGATGAAAAAACCATACAAAGATCCAAACGAAAACGAAGATACAAAGAGGATGAATGAGATACTTAAAGATTAGTATTGCAACATTACTCTTCCTTCTTTTAAGTGGCTGTACCACTTCGAAATATGACTACACTATCCATAAGCCAAAGGTACGTTATAAACCATCACTTAAGGCACTCTCAAAACTCAATAACAGAGCATTAGGAAAACCCTATATATGGGCAGAGGAGCGAGCCTACAAAGGCTTTGACTGTTCAGGTTTAACATACTATAACTTTGGCTCAATGGGTATAGAGATTCCAAGAACTGCTAATGAGCAATTCCATTCAGGAACTCCTGTTGCTAAAAGCGATCTTCAAAAAGGGGATTTAGTCTTTTTTGCAACAAAAAGAGGGAGACCAAATTTTGCTTCACATGTAGGTATCTACTTAGGAGATGGTAAATTTGAACACGCTAGTAGTGCTAAAAAAAGGGTTATTATAAGCTCTTTAAATAGCAAATATTATAGCTCCCACTATATTGGTGCTCGACGCTACTACAACTTTAAGGGTAATGAAAATGCACAAAAGAAATCACTAGCTCCACAAGAAGATACTGCTATTGCATATGCCCAGATGCAAAATAACACCCTAAAAATTGGCAAGCAATATAATAGTATGCCTCAAAGAGAACAAATTCAAAATAGCAACGAGTACTACATCTCCCTTGGAAACTTTCACTCAATCCCTACTGATCTCATAACAAGATTGCAACTAAGTGGCTATCCAACCAAGATTGATCAAAAGAGCAATAGCATTGAGCTCAAAGTTGGACCATTTGAGAGTGCAGCCGAAGCCTATTCAATGCTAGATCTCAACCGTGCACTCTTTGGTGATCAAGCAACCGTTAAGGGGAGTCTATGAAAATTCTCCTCGCACCTAGCGAAACAAAACAAGAGGGTGGAGCGGGAAGTTTTAAACTAGAGTCGCTCTTTCTTAGCCAAAATCTTACTCCAGCTAGAGAAGAGCTCTTTAGAGCCTACAATAGAGTAGTAACAAGTGGTAATATGGAGCAGCTAAGCAAAATGTTTGGGCTGAAAAAAGAGGGAGATATTTTGAAGTATGCAAAAGATATCTCTAAAAGCCCTACTCTTAAAGCAATACTTCGCTATACCGGCGTAGCCTTTGATCATCTACAATATGAAAGTTTAGATAAAAAAGCACAAGAGTATATAGATAGTAATGTAATCCTCTTCTCTAACCTCTTTGGAGCAATTAAAGCAGATGATCAAATACCACTCTACCGCCTCAAACAGGGCGAAGATGTAGGAGAGCTCAATCCTCAAAATATCTATAGATCTATACTTCAAGATCCACTCGATAGTTATTTAGAGTCCGAAGATATACTCGATATTAGAGCTAGCTTTTACGATAAATTCTACAAACCAAAGAAAAAATATACAACGCTAAAGTTTCTAAAAAAAGGCAAAGTAGTAAGCCACTGGGCAAAAGCCTACCGTGGAATTGTGCTTAAACACATAGCACAAAACCAAATAGAAAATATGAGCGATTTTATAGCAATGCCAATTAAAGGGCTTGAGTTAGTTGAAATTCAAGAGAGTAAAAAGAAACAAGAGATCATCTACAAAATCGAGGAGTAGCGGTGAAAAAAAATCTATTTGAGATGGGAGCCAAATTTGAAGATGGCTGGAGTAGTGATAATAAAGCTAAATCTAAAAATACCAAACAAGAGACAAAAGAGCCAGCCAAACACCAACTCTACATTGCCAAAGAGAAACGCCGAGGCAAAGTAGTTACTGTAATAAAGCCATTCTACCTAGAGCCAAATGAATTTAAAAAACTCCTCAAGGAGTTAAAAAGCCGCCTAGGCAGCGGTGGCACAATAAAAGAGAACACCCTAGAACTCCAAGGCGAAGTAGCCACCAAAGCCAAAGAACTATTAGAGAATAGAGGCTTTCGATTTAAAAAATAGGAGTATAAAACCAACAGATTTTACACCAAAATTTTGTATTAGAATTAGCAAAGATTTGGCAAATGCTTTGTTTTAGGGAGTTGCAAAAATTTTGAGGTTAACCTGAAGGTTAATTGATAGATTTTTGTAAATGCCCATAGCTAAATATCTCCTATAGGTTGTTAATCTCTAATGCAAAATTTGGGTTTATTTTTACAATCATCTATCACTCAAATCTCACCTTAAAAATTGCTACCTTTCTTACATATTTACTCACAATAAAAAATGCAAATTTGCTATGCACTCTTATGATAATCTCATTTTTATGCTACTATTACATAAATTATTTAGTAGGAGTTTTTATGGCAGTTCCAGAAGATGTAGGATGCAAAAATGAAAAGTGCATCAAAAAAAATGAGTGCAAAAGACAAATGATCTACAAAAATGGCACAGCAAGAGAGGTTAAAAGTTTTGGAGGTAACGAAGAGAAAGGATGCGGAAAATTTATTCCAATAGAGAAATAAATTCTCTATCGGAATAAAACTACATTAGCTGCTACTTCCTGGCTTAAGGACAGTCAATTTTACTGGAGCTACCCCATCCCTATCTAATCCAATTTTACAAGCAACGGCATAGGAGCAGTCAACTATTCTTCCCTTCACAAAAGGGCCTCTATCATTAACTCTTGCGATAGCGGTTTTATGATTTTTTAAATTCTCTATTTTTACTATCGTTCCCATAGGCCATGTTTTATGAGCAACTGTATAAGCATACATATTATATCGCTCTCCACTACTTGTTTTTAAACCATGAAAATCTCTTCCATACCAACTTGCCAAACCAACCATCTCTCTATTTTTCTCTACCTTTATTGGTTTATAAACTACTCCTTTTTTCTCATATGGTCGCATAGTATAACTTAAATTTGGTTTTGGTTTTGTTACAAATGAACACCCTGAGAAAAGTAGCCCTACTAGTGTAAATAGTGTATAGTTTCTATGTAAAAACATTCCCATTTTTCCTTATATTTTTTGTCAAATTATATACAAAAAATATAAAACTAACTGAATATCATAAACTCTTATATTGATACATAATCAAAATTCGTTATTGTGGTTTAAAATTTGGGTTAAACAAAATAATCTTTTATAGGTTATTCATCTAAATGAAAAAATTGAGGTAGACTTGTAATTAATCAGTTTTATAAAAAAGAGTAAATTTAAGCTACTCTTTAAAGAGTAGCTTACTAAAAAACTACTATTATATAGAGTTTTTAGTGAGAACAGCCGCAACTTCCATCAGCA
>JALWMN010000121.1 GCA_027083895.1 Campylobacteraceae bacterium | reverse complement strand
AATAATCTCATCCATTGAGGCTGCCAAGCCTGCAAAGTGACTTACCACTACCGCTTTTAACTTTTTGCTTGCATTTTGTTTTAATACACTCTTTAAAGCCTCAATATCAATATGGTAGCTCTTTTCATTTATATCTACAAAGATTGGTTCACTATCAAAATAGCGAATCGCCTCAGGAACATCTACATAAGAGTTTACAGGGCATATTACTTTATCACCTCTTTTCAAATCGAGAGCACATAGTGCTAAATGGACTGCAGCAGAAGGAGTATTTACACTCAAAACAAAAGGTGTCTGTAAACGCTTTTGATACTCAGCTTCTAAATTCACAATTGCACTCTCAACGCTCTCTCTTAACCCCTCTTTTTGCAATTTTTCAATCTTATCAAAGAATGCTGTTTGGTAAAATTTAACTTGCTGTTTCATTTTCAATCCATCCTAATTACACTTTTTTGCACCTAAAGCAATAAGCTCATTACAGCTAAAACCTGCCGCTTTACGACCCTCTATATTAAACTGCTCAGCACGACTCTTAAGATTATACTTCTTAATTATATCTAAAAAACGCTCTTGAAAATCACTCCCCTCCTTTTGGCAAAGATATTTAAACCACTTATCCCCCTTAGATACATGCTCTATCTCTTCATTATAAATTATTTTTAATGCATCGATTAACTCTGCAATAAGAGGATCTCTTTTATAAGATTGGAGTTTTTTTATAATTTTTGGATTCGCATCTAAGCCACTTGCCTCAAAGTATCTTGGAACTACTGCCATTCGCTCAATAGCACTACCACTACTCTTCATAGAGATATCAAAAAGGCCCTGGTGTACCACAATATCCCCATAAGCAAGATCCAATTTTGCTAAGAGCTTTTGCAGCATCCTAAAGTGTCGAATCTCATCTTGAGCAACAATAAGCCAATCTATTCGAAACTCTTTAGGTAAATCACGGAATCGATATACTGCATCAATAGCCAAATCGATTGCACTAAACTCAATATGAGCAATTGAGTGTATAAGTGCACCTAATGCCTCTTTAGTAGCAAAATCCCCCCTTTTAGGAAGATCTCTTGGCTCTACTATCTCGCAAATCGAAGCATAAGAAGGCTGCTTCAATAGAAGTGGCAAAGTATCACTATATGGTGCATCACGTTTGCTTAGATACTCCAACGCCTCATTAACTATAAGTTCTTTTGTGTTAATATTTGCACTCAATAGTGCCAATTCCAATTGAGCATAAAAGTCCATAAGGAGAATTATATCTTATGCAGATAAAAGTAAAGCCAATGGGAGCATACCAAACAAATTGCTACATCTTAAGAATCGATAACAAAGAGTATATTATAGACCCTGGAGTTGATGCAGCTTCCTGGGTTTTAGAGAATGTAAAAAACCCCCAAGCCATTCTTAATACCCATGGCCACTTTGACCATGTCTGGTCCAATAGTGAACTAGCTCAAAAGCTTGGTATCCCAATATACTGCCCAAAAGATGATGCTTTTATGCTCGAAAAAGACCCATTTGCTTATGGGGTACCCCCTTCAAAAGCCAACTATCTCGTAAAACCAAACGAAAAAGTAACAATAGCTGATAATAACTTTACTTTTTGGCACTTTCCTGGCCATACACCAGGATGTAGCGTTATTGAGTACAACAATATCTGGTTTAGTGGCGATTTCCTCTTTAAAGGCTCTATTGGTCGATGGGACTTTAAATACTCTAATAAAAACGATATGCTTCAAAGTCTAAAACGGCTCAAAAAGCTTAAACTCCCCAATAAAAAGATTCTACCAGGCCATAATGAAGCTACAACTCTCTATAATGAACTTAAACATCTCACTTACTGGATAAGAGTTGTAGAAAACTCATAAAAGTTAGAAAAATCGTTATTATTTTGGCCATATATCAAGAAAGAACTACTTATATAATATTTTTTAGTATTAATTAAACTTCTTTTTGTTATACTAGAAAAAACTCTTAAAGGATCTAAAATGAGAAAAATACTCCTCTCATCTATTGTAGCACTTACGAGCTACACTGCAACGATTCATGCTGCCGATCCATCACTCTACCCAAGCTCAGTCTCAATAATGGGTGGATATACGATCTTTTCACAAAAATCGAAGCTCAATAACAACCGCTCCTATAGTTTCCGTTTCACACAAAATGATTTTGGAATAGATAATTTTGGTTTAGGTGCATTCCAACTAGCACTCGATTATACACCAGATATTCCATACAAAGATAGTAGCGAAAAGACTACAAGTGTAAAATTTGGACCAAATCTCTTATGGTATATTAACAATTCAAGCGAATTCACACCATATTTGCTACTTGGAGCGGGTTTAGAACATATTAGCAATCCAATTGGCTTTAATACTATAGATCTCTACGCAAATGGTGGATTTGGAGTAGAGTATCAACTCCGCAACGATATAGCTCTTGTTGGTGAAGCAAAATATAGTTACTCTGAACCTACAAGAAAAGGAACAACTGCAAGTATGGGACTTAAATTTAGCTTTGGAGAGTAATCTCTAAAGCTATTGCGAAACCTCTAAACATCTCAAATAGTTTAGCTATATATAAAATTGGATTTAGTCAATCTCTTGCTCACGTATCTTTAAGTAGTTAATGATCCCATTAACAATTCCATCTGTTAATCTCTTCTGATAAACACTATCAATCAATCTTTTTCGCTCTATTGGATTTGAAAGATAACCAACTTCAATCAAAATTGCTGGCATTTGTGCACCAACAAGCACATAGTAAGGAGCCCCACGAGCTCCACCATCCTTAATGTCCCTATAGCTACTTCGCAATCTCTTAATTACACTTCTTTGAACATCAATTGCTAAACGTTTAGAGAGCTCTATCTTTGGACCAGTAAAAACTGCATTAATAAACATTCTTTGTGTTGCTAAATCCTCACCTTTGAGCATATCTCTATTCTCTCTTGCTGCAACTCTCTTTGCACGTGCATCTCTTGCAGGCATCAAAAAGTAGGTCTCAACTCCGCGAGCAATATTGATTCTACTTCTATTCTCAATAGAATTAACATGTATGGAGACAAATATATCTCCCCCTTTTTTGTTTGCAAAACGTGTTCTTGAACTTAATTTTACATAGCGTCTATTATCTGTTCGTGTCATTAAAACTCTAAAACCAAGCGTTCGTAACTTTCGAGCTACCTCCTTAGCAATCTGTAAAACTATATTCCGCTCTTTTAGACTCTTCCACATTGTCCCAGGGTCTCTACCACCATGACCTGGGTCTATTACTATTGTATAGTTGTGCCGTAACTTTACATTGGATAAAATAATTGGTTCCTCTTTTTTTTCTCTTTTTGCATCAATCTTCACTTTAGAAAAGAGATCTTTTGCAGATTGTTTCTGTTTGGGAATCCTCTTTTGCTCTTTGAAGCTATATTTACTCCCTAACGGTATCTCAATATAGAAAATTGGTTTACTCTTTTGGTAATACTTTAGAGCAAATGGGTGTTTACTATCTAAAACTAAGCGTACTATATGCGGTTTATATTGAGCAACACGTATTGAGCGTAGTGGATCTTTTAACTTCCTAATACCTTTTACACCTTTTTGAAGCTTGCACTTTTTAAAATCAAAGATATATCTCGTGCGTCCCTTTTGTGCAATTACTTCAGTTTTTATATCCTCTTTTTTTAAAAGTTGACTAAAGTGTAGTTCAAGCCTATTCCCTTTTAAAACAATACTCTTTAAGGTATTTGCATCCAAGTAAAAGGTAAAAAGAACAAATAATAAGAGGCTAAAATAGACTCTACTCGCCATTGACCAATTTATCCATTAACTCTTTTACACTAATGAGCTCATTTAATCTATAGCCATTTGAACCTGTAAAAAATAGACCAGTATCAAGC
>JALWMN010000120.1 GCA_027083895.1 Campylobacteraceae bacterium | reverse complement strand
CAGCATTAATTAATGTCTCAGCCTCTAAGATACCAATTGGTGTAATTGCCGTTACATTTACAAATGTATTTAAAGTTGCTGCTAAGACTCTCTTTGCTTCATTAAGTTTATTATCGTGTAGATATTTAGCAGCCTCTTTAAGTGCCACTGGATAGGTAGCTAATGGAAGATTGACAGTTACAACATCGATCTCATCAACAAGTCCTAATACAACCTTTCTTGCAGCTTGAACTTTCCCTTTACTTAAGAGTGCTTCAGATGTAATGATTGCATTGGCTGCATCCTCTGAGCTCCCAATAAAGTGCTGTACTACAACTTTGCTATCGAGTGGAATGAGTGCTGGTGCTTTTGGATTGCTTAAGACAACCTCAATTTTACCAATAGCTTTTTCTAATGTTTTAACTGCCTCATCTTTTTTCTTTGATTCAATTGCTACTAAAACATCACCAACAAGCTTAACAGACTCAACTGCCTCTTTAACAATTTTTACTTCATCACTTTTAGCTTTTGCATCTTTTTTTGCTTTGCTAATAGCAGATGCCGCAACATCCTTTGTACTAGCATTTGCCTCTAAAGCGATAGCTTGTGTACCAAAAAGTGATAAAGCTACTAATGATGATAATAGAACTTTTTTCATCTATCAACTCCTTTTAATTTGAATATTTAAATAACACTCAAATTGTATTACTATTTTTACTATTGCATTGCAACATAAGTTGCATTTTGCTTTTTTCTAACTATTTATGAGAAACTTATCTAAATTTAGGAATAATTGCATTAAAAAGGTTCCTATGAAGAGAAGCGATTTGGATCTCTATGCACTCGAGGATATAGAGAGCAGCGATCACCCATCCGATTTTATTAAACGGGATAACTATTTTATACTTATTTTGCGACTCCCCTATGTGAATAGCAGTATCGATATACACTCTTATGCCTATTTGATTGAGGGGGAGAAGGTTTTTCATTACAATAGGGAATTAAAGAGTATTGAGGAGTTTGGAGATCTTCCTAAGCTCTATATACTTCTTGAGAAGAAGATTGAGAAACTTATCCAAGCAATCAAAGAGTACCATATTAATATAGATAAGTTAGAGGAGTCCCTCTTAGATGATACAATCAAGAAAGACTTTATGCAAAAGTGGCTTGGGTTTAAAAAAGATGTATCGCTCATTAATCGTTTGATGTTTCATGCAGCAATTGTAATTGATCTCTTTGTTGCACATATTAAAAAAGAGTATCCAGGGCAATTTGATACCCATGCACTTGATGACCTGCGTGAAGAGGCTTCAAGGGTACGAGACCTTGCAAAAGCTGCCGTAGAGAAGCTCGACTACCTCTACGACTTCTATCGAGCAAAGGTGGATGAGAAGATGAATACAACTGTTTACTACTTAACAATTATCTCTGCAATCTTTTTACCTCTAACGCTTGTAACGGGATTTTTTGGTATGAATACAGGGGGCTTACCCTTTATGGAAGATACTCTTGGAACATGGAAAGTAGTTGGGATTTCGCTTCTTTTAGAGATACTCTTTTTGATCCCTTTTCTCTATTTAGCAAAGGGGAAGAGAGCCTAGATGCTCTCTTATTTTACTGCAATGTCTCGTCTCTTCTTCTCTGGGACTTTTTCGAATTTAATTGTTAAGCGACCATTTTCGAATCGTGCATCGATTGAGTCTCGGTCGATATCGTCTGAGAGGTAGAAGCTTCGTGCATATTTGCCATATGCACTCTCCATTAAGTAGTAATCCTCTCTTTTAACCTCTTCGCACATCTTTCTCTCGGCTGTAACATTGAGATAATCTCCCTCAATACTTACATTAATATCCTCTTTCTTTACGCCTGGTAGGTCAATCTCTACAGTATATGTCTCAGCCTTTTTATTATGAGCAATATTTGCAAATGGGAGATGGCTTGCCACATTTGAGAGTGTCTCTTTAAGGTGCTTGACCCCCTCTACAATCCCTTTTTCTACTTTTTTCTCTACATTTTGTAACTCTTTTTTTGTTTTAGCCATGGCAACCTCCTTCTTACTTAATCTCTATCTTTTTCGGTGCTTTATCAACTTGCTGTGCTTTTGGTATTGTAATAAGCAATACACCATTTTCATCTTTTGCCTCTATCTTATCACTATCGACATCTTCTGGTAGTGTAAAGCTTCGTTCAAACTTACCATAGAGGCTCTCTACGCGATAGAACTCATCATCTTTTCGCTCTTCTTCTAATTTTCTTTCACCACTTACGGTTAAGATATTATCGTGAACATCGATATTGATATCCTCTTTTTTTACACCAGGTAGATCAACTTCGATATAGTATGCATCATCTCCTTCGCGTGTGTTAACTGCTGGAATAAAGGCTAAATCTTTTTCGATTCGCCCCTCTTCAAGCGAGTTCATAACACGGCTCATCTGCTCAAAACTCTTTCGTAACTCTTCAAACTCTTTAAATGGATCAAATCTTTGAATTAGCATTTTTAACCTCCTTAGAATCTACTCTTGATTTCTATGAGGCAATAATACAATAAAAATAAGTTTCTCTTTGCAACTTAAGTAGCAGATTGATAAAAATAGATATCTCATGTACATTCTAATGTAAAATTTTGGTTAAAAAATATTGCTGTTATTGAGAGTAGGAGCTTATGTAAAAGTTTTAGAGTAGAAGATTTAATTTAGTAAGTTTAGAGCTAAAAAGTTTTAAAAGAGTATGGTGGCCCCAACAGGACTTGAACCTGTGACCACCACCATGTCAAGGTGGTGCTCTACCAACTGAGCTATGGGACCAGTTTATTTAGGTTTGCAATTATAGAGAAATCTTGCTTAAATTAAGATTTTAGACTCTGTACTGTAAAAGTGGGGGCAGATAGATTTTATGTATATAAAAACTGCTATAATTGTAAGTAAATTTAAGCAATAAAGGTATATTTATGGTAACACAGAAGATTGAGCATATTTTAGAGGATATCAAGCAGTGCTCACCGGGGCAGCCAGAGTTCTATCAGGCTGTGCAGGAGGTACTCTTTGCAATTAAACCACTTTTGGAGTGTGAACCAAAATATCTTGAGAATAATATCTTAGAGCAAATTGTAATTCCAGAGAGGACAATTATCTTTCGTGTCAATTGGCTTGATGATAGCAATAGGGTACAAACCAAACTTGGTTACCGAGTACAGTTTAACTCTGCTATTGGTCCCTATAAAGGGGGGCTTCGATTCCACCCAAATGTCAACCTTGGAACTGTCAAGTTTTTAGGATTTGAGCAGATCTTTAAAAATGCTCTAACAGGGCTACAGATTGGGGGTGCAAAGGGAGGAAGCAATTTTGATCCTAAGGGAAAGAGTGATGGCGAGATTATGCGTTTTTGTCAATCTTTTATGACAGAGCTTTACAAGCATATTGGGTATAATCGCGATGTACCTGCAGGTGATATTGGGGTAGGTGCTCGTGAGATTGGCTATCTCTTTGGGCAGTATAAAAAGATTACTTCGCAGTTTAATGGGGCACTAACAGGTAAAGGGATCAATTGGGGTGGTTCACTTGGAAGAAAGCAAGCAACTGGTTATGGTTCGGTCTACTTTGCTAATGAGCATCTAAAGAGTTATGGGAAAGATTTAGAGGGAAAAATCTGTACAGTATCTGGTTCTGGAAATGTTGCAATTTATACTATTGAAAAACTTATTCAGATGGGGGCGAAACCAGTTGCGTGTAGCGACTCTAAAGGGACTATCTATCATCCAGCTGGAATCGATATAGCATCTCTAAAAGCGGTAAAAGAGATCAATAGAGAGTCTCTAAAGAGCTATGCAAAACTCCATCCTGATGCAAAGTATATCGATAGGGCACACTATCCAAAGGGTGGACATGCGATTTGGCACATTCCATGCGATATTGCATTTCCGAGTGCTACACAAAATGAGTTAACACTTGTAGATGCGAAAGAGT
>JALWMN010000119.1 GCA_027083895.1 Campylobacteraceae bacterium | reverse complement strand
CTGTTTTTGGACAAGTGATTACTCCCTCTTTATCATCTTTTACAACGATATCTGTTAATTTTACATTCCCACTATTTTTTACTTTATATGTCCATGTAACTTTGCTTCCTACACTCAAGCTTGGACCGCTTCCGCTATCAGCATCCTCCCCATTTGTAAGTTTCTCAATATCGATTGAGGCATTGTAGCCATAGTAGTTACTTGGATACTCATCGGTTACATTCTTATCTAGTGTCTCTCCAGTAACTCGCCCTATATTACTATAGTTCCCCTCTTGAGCAATGCCAGTTTTAATACACTCCATACTCTCACCTGGTTCAAGTGAAGTTTGAGGACATGTAATATTACCCTCTTTATCATCTGTTACCACAATATTATTAATTGTTAGTTTTGTGCTATCATTAAAAATTATATATTTCCATGTTACTGTATCACCAACTTTAATATATGGAATATCGCTCTCTTCATTGACTAAAACATCATTAGTATACTTCTCCATATGCAATTGTGCACACACTTTACATACTAAACCAGCATCTAAAATACCTACATCACCAGCTTTTAAATAAACACTCTCACTTCTCCAAGGCCAGTTTACAATATCGCTATCTTTGCTTGCATCATTGCCCTTATTTTGTAAAGTAAAATCAGAATAGTTTTTAGGAAGATCAATCTTAATTGTATAGTTTGCATCAGGATCTAGATTAGTAAATGTATAGTTACCCTCCCCCATAGTATCAGTCTCTACCATCTCTCCGGTATCTTGGCCATTTTTATAAAGATGCACACGAATTTTAGCAATCCCCTTACCAGTTTCATCTTGAATACCATTGAGATTCTCATCCCACCATACATTTCCTTTAAGTGTTACCATATCACTATCAGATCCTTCATGGATTACTACCCCTTTTGCATCTAAGAGCATTGACGCAAAAAGTATCCAAAATAAAATAAAAATCCTTTTCATAATTTACCCCTTTTGATATAATCGTTATAGAAATTATATTTCAGAAACAAAAAGAGGCTTAGATAATATGACAGAATGAAATTTTATTCGATATATTGGGTAAGCTGAAAGATTTTTAGAAGATAGTGCTAAGCCCTACTACAGGGCTTTTGCTCTACTTTTTTACTATTTTTGGTAAAAGCCAATGAAGAAACATAATTTGTGCAAAAATTGGAGCAAAGAGGTTCAATAGTGGTATATAGTTAAAGAGTGAAGCAACTATAGCAACTATCCAGATAGATTTTTGCCCCAAATACTCCTTTTCATTCTCTATAAAAAGAGAGGAGACATCATAAAGTGTAGGTTCTTTAATAAGAATTGCCCAAAGTAATAGCATTACAATCTGCCCCAAAACTGGAATAAACAGAAGTGGTAAAGCTAAAATTAATAAAACTAAAAAGAGAATACCCGCTTTTATATTATAAAAAAGCGACCGTGTAACTCTACTTCTATCCACACCCTCAACTCCATACTCTTTTTTAGCAAGTCTTAAAAGTAATTTGGGACTATAAAGTGAGGTTAATAAAGAGATTGTTGCTATAATAATCCCATACGCCACAATCAAAGCAGCTATAAATGAACTACCGCTTTGCACAAAGCTAAAACTTCCAATATAAGGAATAGCTGCAACTAAAGAGCCAATAAAGTGGCTAAAACTATCCCAAAAGACCCAAAAAAAGAGTACCATTAAAAAAAATGCCCCAAGAGAAACTTTAAAGATAAACCCTAAAACAGTTGGACTCAAAATATCTTTCAAACTCTTCATTATTATCTGTAACATTGATTTTTCCTCAATTACCGTGATGTTGCAATAAAACTTCGTACTCAAAATTCGGAACCCTGAACACGGAACACTAATTTTTATACTCCCTCATAAATCCTACATAACGTTTAGCAGAGGCATAAAGCTCTGCTACCTCCTCATCAGTCAACTCCCGCACCACTTTTGCAGGACTCCCTATTATTAATGAGCGTGGAGGGAACTTCTTTCCCTTTGTTACAAGAGCACCCGCACCTACTATCGACTCTTTACCAATTACAGCATCATCAAGTATTGTTGCACTCATTCCGATAAGACAAGCATCTTCAATTCTACATCCATGCAGCATTACTCTATGTCCAATTGTAACATCATTCCCAATAATTGTTGGGCTTCCATCGCTTTTATCCTCTTTTTTATAATGAGTTACATGAATCATTGTAAGATCTTGCACACTTACTCGCTCACCAATTCTAATTTTATGCACATCCCCTCGTACAACCACACCAAACCAGATAGAAGAATCTCTCCCTATCTCTACATCACCAATAATAGTTGCTCCTGGAGCAACCCAAGCTCTTTGATCTATCTTTGGTAAAACCCCTTTATAGGGTATAATATATGGCTCCATCTCCATCCTTTACGACTCTTTTAAAAGTTTTTTTGCTAATTTTGAGATATGCTTTGGACTACTCTTCGTAGCCATTTTACTCACCTTTGTTACATAAAGCTCCATCTGCTCTTGCGAATTAATTGCATCCTCTCCCTCTTTTGGCTCAATCCGCTTATACTCACCACTACTTTGCAAAATATAACGATGAGTATTATCAACCAGTTGCAAGCGAAGAATCTGCTCTAAACGTTTTGCAAGCTTCTCCTCCTCTATTGGAGTCATTAACTCTATCCTTCTATCGAGATTTCGAGGCATCAAATCTGCACTAGAGATAAAAGCATTCACTTTTGTATGTTTAAACCAATAGATTCGTGGATGCTCTAGATACTTCCCTACAATAGAGTGTACCTTTATATTCTCACTCACTCCCTTTATACCTGGCTTCAGACAGCAGATACCACGAATTATAAGATCCACCCTACACCCTGCCATCGAAGCTTTATAGAGTGCTTTTATAACTGTTTGATCAACAAGAGCATTCGCTTTTAGAATCATATGACCCTCTTTTCCAAACGATGCTTCCTTCTCAATAAGCCGAAGCAGCTTTGGTTTAATCTGAGTTGGTGACATATAGAGACTCTCAAGCTTCGTATCAGCAGCAAAGCCTGTTAAGAAGTGGAAAAACTTCGTTGCATCACTATTAAACTTTTTATTACAAGTAAAGAGACTTACATCTGTATAGATCTTTGCAGTCGTTGGGTTATAATTTCCCGTTGCTAAGTGCAGATAGCTCTGCAGCGAACCATTTTTATGCTTTATAACTTGTGCTATCTTTGCATGCACCTTAAGTTGTGGAATTCCATAGACTACATGGGCTCCTGCATCCTCTAACTTTTTTGCCCAACGAAGATTATTTGCTTCATCAAAGCGAGCTCTTAACTCTACTAATGCGGTTACTTGCTTTCCATCTTTTACTGCATCAATTAAAGCCTTTACAATTGGCGAATTTACCCCTACACGGTAGAGTACCATGCGAATTGAGAGGGTATCTGGATCATATGCTGCCTCTTTAATAAACTTTACCACTGGATCAAAACTCTCATAGGGGTGGTAGAGTAATAGATCTCTACCCTCCATCGTCTCAAAGAGATCTTGATGATCAAGTGGCGGAAGAGTTCGAGGCATAAAGTTTGGGCTTACTAAGTGGGCTAACCGCTTATCATTTACAATTTGCCAAAATGAACCCAAATTAAGGGGTGTATGTTTATAGTAGTAGATATCTTTTGATTCAATCTTTAGATGCGAGGAGAGAAAATTTACCAAATCCTCATCAGCATCCCCATTAAGTTCAAGCCTTACAATCGCCCCTTTATTTCGAGAACGAAGCCCAGCTTCAAGAATCTCTAAAAAGTCATCTGCCTCCTCCTCCTCAATCTCCATATCAGCATTTCGAGTAACCCTATATGGTGCAGAGACAACAGGTTTAAATCCAGGAAAGAGATCTCCTAAAAAGTGCTCAACTATCGACTCAACTAACACAAATGTATTATCTATCTCAACAAAGCGAGAGACTATTCGAGGAATCCTCACAAGTCCATGCT
>JALWMN010000118.1 GCA_027083895.1 Campylobacteraceae bacterium | reverse complement strand
TCTTCGATTATGTCGTAGATATCATCCGAAGTGATCCGCCCAATAAGCTTACCATAAACATCTGTAATTGGCATAACAACCAAATCGTAATCTTCAAAATGCTTCACAACCTCATCAACTGAGTCTGAAGCCTTAAGGGAGATTACTCTCTTATAGGACTCTTTAAGATAGTCTCGATAGGTCTTCTCAAAATCGAATGTAATTACATCCTCAAGTGGTATTGCACCAATAAGATAGCCAAACTCATCAACCAAAAAGACCATATAGATATTCTCTAACCCCTCCTCTTTAAGCTTTTTAAGCCGCTTAATAGAGTCTCCAATCCTTTCATCTAAATTGGCACTAAAGAGTTCTGTTTGCATTAATGAGCCTGCAACATCTTCATCATATCGTTGCAACCTCTTAATATCCTCTACATCCTCATCATCAAGGTTCGAGAGGATCTCTTTCTCTTTTTCACTATCTAACTCTGCAATATCTTGTATGAGGTCTGCTGCATCATCACTATCGAGTTCATCAACAACTTCTGCTAACTTCTTTACAGAGAGCTCTTCGAGTGCCTCATCTTTTAAATGTTCTGGTAACTCTAAAAGTACCTCCCCCAAATACTCCTCTGGGATTTTGCGAAGATACTCTATAAAGCTCTCTTTTCCCTCATTTTGATAGATATCTTTTACAATCTTTGCTACTTCGCTTGGATGCGTATGCTCAAATTCGCTTGGATTCGCTATTAACTCCTCAAGCATCTCCTTTTTTACTTCGTACTTCGACTCTTTTACCATTACTACTATCCTCTTTTTTAACTACTATTGTTACAGTCGCATTATAATCTTTCCATCTATATATGTTTTGCGAATTGCTTTTGACAAGCGTATTATATTCAATTTTCGCCTCTTTTGTTAGCTCTTTTTCAAGTTTTTCACTCTTAACTACAACTTTTTTTGTAACAATTGCACTCTGCACCTTTACACGCTTCTCCAAATAGTAGCTAGGATTGATCGCTTTACCTCTTTTATAAAATCCTAAATGAAGATGAGGACCAGTACTTCGCCCCGTTGAGCCAACCTTTCCTATTACCTCTCCTCGCTTTACAAGATCACCTCTTTTTACTAAAATTCTGCTCTGATGTGCATAGAGCGAAACAAGTCCATAACCATGATTGATCTTTACAACTTTTCCATACCCTCGCATCCATCCCGCATAGATAACCTTGCCATCTGCGATTGCATGGATTGGTGTCCCACTCTTTGCACCATAATCGATACCAAGATGGGGTCTATAGCGATGCAAAATAGGGTGCCACCGCTTATAGGTAAACTTAGAAGTTATACGAATCTTTGAGAGAGGATTACTAAACCGAAGGTAGACTGGAGCAGTTACTACACTCTTTGTCTCATGACTCTCACTATTAGTCCAGAACTGATAACCATCCTCGCCATCTCTAAGGGCAAAATATTCACTCTTTCGGTGTCTAATATAAGCAGCATGTATAATAGGTTTCTCCCAAGGTAACCCATTAATACTCTTTTGCTCATAATCGATTGCAATAAAGTCGCCCTTTTGCAGCTTTGTAAAATCGATCTGATCCTTAAAGACACGCTTTAAGTAGGTTGCAAGATGGGGGTTATTGGTTAACTCTTTTACATTTGTAAAACAGTTACTTTTCAGGGTAAATCCAATCCTATTTTTTACTACTTTATATTTTAGAGGAATGATATCAAAACTATACCCATCCTTTCCCCTTTGGATATGCATCTGCATCTCTTCTCCAAGCGGGATCAATACCTCTTTTAATCCCTTTTTGTCACTATTTTCAAAAAAGGGAGCTCCCGCTTCAATGGATGAGAGAAATTTTAAATCCTCAGGATTAACCTTTGCAAAAAACTTGCTTGCATCGATTTTATGACGTACTAGATAGTCAGAAAATGTCTCTTGCTCTTTCCAAAACTTTAATGCAAACTCGTTGCTATATAGAGTAACGAGTAAAAATATTACTATTGTTACAATTCTCATTACTTTTCTCCAATTTGTGCTAAAATAGCAAATATTATAACACAATATTTCGTTGCTATCAATTTTTGTGACAATTCTAAAGAAAAGGTAACTTAAAAATGAAAAAAATCCTCTTAACACTGCTGCTTATTACTGCAGCAATCTTTGCAATCGATCTTTCAAAGAGCTATGCAACAATAGCATCAATCAATGGCGAAAGTGTTACACTTTCTAATCCAATGCCCTACCCAAATATGAGTGCACTTGTGTTACGAAACACCCCAAATGGAGATTTTGCACTCCTCTATCTCAAAACAAATGGGACAAATGGGCAGATCATCGACAAAGATCCACTTGGAGGAAATCCACTCGCTACCCTTAAACCAATCCCAAAAATTGGCGATAGAGTTATTGGTGGTTTTCTCTACAACAGAGTACTTATTATTGCACCAAACCACAAGATAGAAGAGCAAATTAAAAACCGCTACCCAATTAGAGCAATCGATAGTCAACTCTTTAAAAGCTATTTAGCAAGTAGCAAACAAAGTGCAAATGCCCAAAGCTATAAAGCCTTTGCAAAGCTTCTAGGAATTGGACTTATCTTTTTAATAGAGGGAAATAGTATCAAAATTTATGATCCAATCTCAGAAGCTGTCATTGCAAAAGAGAGTTTTTAATCCAAATTTAGGTATAAACGAAGTATTATTTTCTAAAGAAATTCAATGGAGAGTCTATGGAGCTTCAAATACAAGATATTGAGTTTTTTACCAAACTTCTTGGAAGTGAAAATGTCTATACAGATAAAGCTCACAAAAGAGCCTATAGCTACGATGCTACACGAACCTACTATGAACCAGATGCTGTAGTATTCCCAAGAAGCGAAGAGGATGTAAGCAAAATCTTAAAATATTGCAATGAACATAAGATAGCTATAGTCCCCCGTGGTGCCGGAAGTGGTTTTACAGGTGGTGCATTACCAGTTAATGGTGGTATCGTTTTAGCTATGGAAAAACATATGAATAAAATTCTAGAAATTGATCTAGAAAATATGCTAGCAATTGTACAGCCTGGAGTTATCAATAAAGATCTCCAACGCCATGTCGAAAAACTTGGACTCTTCTATCCCCCAGATCCTGCAAGCGAAGAGTACTCAACACTTGGTGGTAATGTTAGTGAAAATGCTGGAGGTATGCGTGCTGCTAAATATGGTATTACAAAAGATTTTGTTATGGCACTTAGAGCAGTGCTTCCAAATGGAGATATAATCCGTGCTGGCAAGCGAACAATAAAAGATGTTGCTGGATATAATATTGCTGGTATCTTAACTGCAAGCGAAGGAACTCTAGCCGTAATTACTGAAATTACGCTAAAGCTGCTGCCAAAACCAAAGTTTGCCAAATCCTATATGGGAATCTTTCCAGATGTTACAAGTGCTATGAATGCAGTATTTAAATCGTTAGCTAAAGGAGCAAACCCAGTAGCTATGGAGTTTTTAGACTCTTTAGTGGTCAAAGCGGTACAAGAGAAGCTAAATATTGAGCTCCCAAGTGGTGCTGGTGCACTCTTAATTGGCGATGTCGATGGTAATGTAGAAGAGGAGGTAGAGTTTCAACTCAAAACTCTCGAAGAGTCCTTTAAAGAGAATGGTGCAGTTGTATTTAGAGTAGCAACAGATAGCAATGAACGCAGTGAACTATGGAAAGCCAGAAGAGGTGCTTCGCCATCTATTACAATCTATGGGAATAAAAAACTTAATGAAGATATATCAGTACCAAGAAGTAAACTCCCAAAAGCACTCGAAGAGATCTATAAAATTGGAGCAAAATATAATCTTGTAGTTCCATGCTTTGGGCATGCAGGAGATGGCAATATCCATGTAAATGTCATGGTAGATGGCTCCAATCCGCAAGAGTTAGAGAATGGTCACAAAGCAATCGAAGAGATCTTCCAATTAGTTGTCGATATGGGTGGAACACTCAGTGGCGAACATGGCATTGGGCTTAGC
>JALWMN010000117.1 GCA_027083895.1 Campylobacteraceae bacterium | reverse complement strand
TATCTAAAATTCTAGCTATTTCACGAGCACCAAACTCTCTACTTGCCATCTTTGCAATCTCTCTCTTTGCTGCAGGGGTCAATGTAATAGTAACTCTTTTGCCCTCTAACTGCTTATTAATCTTTGCCAACTCAAGAGTAACTATCTTTTGGAGATCCTCTATTGAAAGCTCATTAAACTCAACAATTGCACTCAAACGATTTCTAAATTCACTACTAAAGAACTCTTTTATAGCTTTATCGCTCTTTAATGAGTTGTCTTTATTAAAGCCCATCACATTTGGCTCTTTTGTTCCAAGGTTAGATGTCATAATAAGTATTACATGTTTAAAGTCTGTAACAACACCATTATTATCGGTTAACTTTGCCCCATCCATTATCTGCAAAAGAATATTCATAATATCAGGATGAGCCTTCTCAATCTCATCAAGAAGCAACACTGTATGAGGATGTTTTTTAATCATCTCCGTTAAAAGACCCCCCTGCTCATACCCAACATATCCTGGAGGTGCCCCAATTAAACGACTAACTGCATGTTTTTCCATATATTCACTCATATCGAGTCGCTCAAAACGTATACCAAGCTCCTGAGCCAGAGCCTGTGCAAGAGCCGTCTTTCCAACTCCAGTTGGACCCACAAAGAGAAAACTTCCTATTGGTTTATCCTCATGGTTAAGTCCTGCATATGATCGTTTTATGGCACTAACAAGGGCCTTTATGGCACCCTCTTGAGCAATAATTCTTCTTGATAGATTCTTCTCTAAATTTTTTAATTTGAAACTATCATCTTGTTCGATTGTTTGTGGCGGCAATTTAAGCATTTTTGCTACAATATCTGCAATATCGCTTGCCTCTACTACCTTATCTTTTTGTGATCGAAGCATAAAGTGTGCACCTGCATCATCAATAATATCTATCGCTTTATCTGGCAAAAAGCGATCATGAATATACTTTACACTTAAATCGATTGCACTCTGTAGAGCTTCATCAGTAAATTTTATTGAATGAAAACTCTCATACTTTTGCTGTAACCCTTTAAGAATCTTAAATGTATCCTCTTTAGATGGTTCATCTACCTCAACTACTCCAAAACGGCGAGAGAGTGCTTTATCTTTATCAAAGAAGTTTCGATACTCCTGGTGCGTAGTTGCCCCTATACACTTTAATTCACCTCGAGCCAATGCTGGCTTTAAGAGGTTACTTGCATCTAAACTTCCACCACTTGTGCTTCCTGCTCCTACTAGAGTATGGATCTCATCGATAAAGAGTATCCCATTCTCAATCAGCTTTATTTCATGAATAACCCCTTTAAGCCGCTTCTCAAAATCGCCTCGAAACTTTGTGCCAGCTATTAAAGAGCCCATATCTAAAGCAAAAACTTTTGCACTCTTTAATACTTCTGGAACTTCACCCCGACTAATTTTAAGTGCTAACCCCTCTGCAATAGCAGTCTTTCCAACACCTGGCTCTCCAACAAGCAATGGATTATTCTTTTTTCGACGACAAAGAATCTGCATAACTCGATCGATCTCATCTACCCTTCCTATTACCTCATCAATTTTTCCCTCTTTAGCCAAAGCCGTTAACTCTACCGTAAAGCTCTCTAAATTTGGAAGCTCCTCACCTACTTCACTACTCTTTTGATCCTCTTTAACTTGACTCATTCCATGTGAAATATACTCTAAAATATCGACCCGCTCAATATTTTCATGCTCTAAAACTGCCTTTGCAAAACTCTCCTCTTGCAACATTAAAGCTGCAAGCATATCCCCTATTTTTGCCTCTTTCTTACCAGCAGAATTTACATGTATCATCATCTCATTGATCGCTTGCGAAAGAGGCACTGTCTCCATAGGATCGATATTTCCCTCTACTTTTGGAACATTCTTTTCGATATAGTTCTTTAAAAGCTCAATCATTCGATTATAATTTGCACCCAATCCTACTAAGATATTGCGACCCTCTTTAGACTCTGCAATTGCCAAAAGTATATGCTCAAGTGTTAAATACTCATGTTTTTGCTCTCGTGCAATCTCTACAGCAGTTGTAAATACTCTATTTAATTCTATACTTATCATGCCTCTTCCTTCTTACTCTTTCTCATATGTAGCTAAAAGAGGAAAGCCATTAGCTTTAGCAACTCTTCGCACCTGTTCAACTTTTGTCTTGGCTATCTCTAAAACATAGACACCACAAACAGCTTTCCCCTTTTCGTGTACTTTCCACATTATATCGTTTGCACTCTCAATATCTTTATGAAATATCTTCATCAAAATTTCAACCACAAAATCCATAGGTGTATAATCATCATTATGTAAAAGCACCTTATACATCTGTGGATTCTCTAAATCTAACTCAATTTCAGTAGCCTCTTTAATCTTTGGCACATAAACTCCTAATACTCTTTATAATATAATTATACTAAAAAATGAGACTTCTTGCAAAATGGCAAAAAAATTATTTATTACTGCAACCAATACAAATATCGGTAAAACCTACGCTGCATGCTCAATTTTAGAGCATCTAGGCTCCCAAGGTATCCGCATTGGAGCAATCAAACCTATCGAAACAGGTGTTAATAATATACCACAAGATGCACAAAAACTACTAAAGATTTGTAAAAAATATAATAAAAATTTTCAAGAGCTTACACCTTTTGATATAACTGCCTATACTTTCCCTCTACCCGCAGCCCCTTATAGTGCCGATAGTAACAAAAGCATTCAAATAACGAAAATAATAGCCAAAATCGAAGAGATAGCCAAACTCTGCGACTACCTAATTATAGAGGGTGCTGGTGGACTCTTTGTACCTATCTTAAAAGAGTACTTTATGATCGATCTTATTAAAGAACTCCAAACCAAAACACTCCTTATAACCCCAAGCCACCTTGGGTGTATAAACGAAACACTCCTAAGCCTCAAAGCCCTAGAGTCTTATAATATTCCCTATAAATGGTGTGTAAACCTCTATAAGGATAAAGAGGCATTTGAAATAATTACAAAACCATTTTACGACGACTACTTTAAAGAGTGGTATACGTTAGAAGAGATAAAAAAATCTATCTCTCTAAGTAGCAATTGAGTATAATAGCTTTTTAAAAAAGGGTAGTAATGCAGCACTTAGTCGATGTAGATAGTTGGAGAAGTGATGAGATCATAAAAGTTTTAGATGAAGCAGCCGCATTTAAAAAGAAACTTCCTCCAAAACTTCTTGAAAATAAACTATTAATTACCCTCTTTTTTGAGCCATCAACAAGAACAAGAAGCTCTTTTGAAGTAGCAGCAAAGAGATTGGGTGCAAGTGTTGTCCATTTAGATCCAAGCCGCTCTTCTACAAAAAAAGGAGAAACACTCGAAGATACCTTTATGAACCTTTGTGCGATGGAGCCTGATGGAGTAATTATTAGACACTCAAAGAATTCTACAGCTCAAGAGTTAGCAAACCTTAATCTCACTCCTGTTATCAACGCTGGAACAGGCAATAGTGCCCATCCTACACAAGGGCTGCTAGACCTCTTTACAATTCGCGAATATTTTAACTCCGATATTAAAGGAAAACGAGTAACAATCGTTGGTGATATTGCCAACTCTCGTGTTGCAAGCTCTGACATTCGCCTTTTTACAAAGATGGGGCTTGAAATTACTCTGGTTGCTCCTAAAGAGTTTATGCCAGAGACTTCGCTCAAAAATACACAAAATTTAGAAGAGGTTCTCGATGAAACAGATATTCTAATAAGTCTTCGTGCACAGTTAGAGCGACATAAAAAACCGATATTTGATGACTACTCAGAGTATGCGAAACACTACTGCATTACCCAAGAGATGCTCCAAAATAGAGATATAATTGTGATGCACCCAGGTCCTGTAATGCGGAATATCGATATTAGTGACGAAGTGCTTGCAAGCCCAAAATCGCTTGTTATGGAGCAGGTAAAAAATGGTGTCTTTGTAAGAATGGCAGTACTGAAACACCTTCTTTTAGATAGTAATGGGCATTAACTTCTTAAACCAAAAAGAGGGTTTTGCAAAAATCAA
>JALWMN010000116.1 GCA_027083895.1 Campylobacteraceae bacterium | reverse complement strand
ATATTTGATAGTAAAATAATTTACAAAAATTTACAATAAGTTACAAGTTTTCATAATTTATTACGGTACTCTTGTATTAAAAACTTTATTGCCTCTTCTATATCGCTTGACAGTATTGTCAACCTCTTAATGGAGCTTTAAAAGAGATGCCAAAAATCCACCACTTGACTCTTTTAATCGATTTATATGTTTAGATGCTCTAACAGACCCAAGCTCAAATGCTTTTTCATAAAGTTGTAAAGCAATCTTTTTATTCTTCTTTTCTAATATACCATACTCATAAAATTGTGCTAAATCACAAACAGCTTCTGGATAGTGCTCTTTTGCAAGTTTCCTAATAATAGCATAGGAAGCTTCTAAATTTCTTTGCAAGACCCTTCCGCTAAATAGCTCCCTTGCTAATCGAAATTGAGCATACTTTGAATCAGTAGCACCTGCTAAAAGAATTACTTGGGATGCTCTAACTATATCACCACGTTTTACAAAATAGTCAAACTCCTCTAAAAAGTTCTCTACATCTTTATCAGTATAGCTCTCTTTGGCAATCATTTTTAGAAACTTAATTACCTCCTCTACCCATACATCACTCTCTTTTAGTGGAGGATATTGTATAAAGTAGCGTCTATATTTCTCTTCAATATGTGGAATAGGTGGATAGATACTACTCTTATTAGTTTGACTTACACTCTTACTTGCACTCTTCTCTTCCTTCTTCACTCTATTGTCGTTTTGATTTAAAGCACTCTTTTCATCTCCCTTTTTAATATCACTGCTCTCTTGCAGTTGACTCAATTCTTTTTGTTGTATACTACCATCTGAAACTTTTTGATCTTTACCAACTTCACTACTCTCTTCTTTTTTCTTCTGGCTCTGATTCAATAGATTTTTGGCTACTTGTGAAATTTTTAATTGTTGCTTTTTATTTTCTTTCGTATCACTTTTAGTATCACTCTTTTCATTAGTAACTTCTTTCTCTTTTTTTGCAAACTTCTTGCGAAGCATCTTATATTTTGATAATACTTTCGATCTCTTTTTCTTCGTATCTGTTTGCATCACAGTAGCACTTATCTCATCTAATGGTATATTCTTATCTACACTCTCTACAAGAGTCTCTAAATCACTCTCTTTGTCATCATTACTTTTAGCTCTTTTTTCACTCTCGTCACCATTTACCACTTCACTCTCTTTGGATTCCACCTCTACTTTTTTTGTTTCACTATTTGCAACAATATTTTGAGAGAATCTATCTAAATCCTCCTTGGTATATGCCTGTGCACGGTACTGACTTAAGGTCTCTTGTGCCAGCGGACTCATTCGAAGCATATCTTCTACACCTAAAACAACCTCTTGATCATCACTTATATTTAGTAGCGACTCCTCAGAGAAGTGCTCCAATTTATAATTTTTAATTAAATAGAGTGCCTGACGGATATTGTTTCCCTCTAAAAGAGCAATTATCTCACTAAGCTGAGGATCATCATACTCTCGTAGAATCTTAATTTGATGGGCTATTCCCTCCTTATCACCAATTGTAGCTAAGAGCTTTACCACCTCTAAACGTACTTCTAAATCTTTCATATCCATCCTATTTACCTTTAGTGTAGTTTATGTCAATTTACTGTATATAAATGATACTCTTTAGTATAATACCATACTATTAACGTTTTCTATCTTAATATTTTAATATTAATTGACATTAAAGTCTATTTTTTGTCAAGTTTGTCAACCTAACAATCATATAAATATAACTCCTGCTTAAAACTAATTTGGTATTATATCAATAAAAAAGAGTATAGGGTAAAAATGAGTCACAATGCCCCACACACACCAGTACTGTTAAAAGAGGTAATTGAAGGCTTTAAAGGGGTTAGAGATGGAGTATTTATAGATTGCACTCTAGGATATGCTGGTCACTCTTTTAAGATACTGGAAAAATATCCACATCTGCAACTTATTGGAATTGACCGTGATGATGAAGCCCTAAATTTTAGTACTAAACGTCTAGAGCCTTTTGCCAATAGAGTAAAACTTTTAAAAGGTAGCTTCTCTAAACAGTTAAAAGAGGTTGATTTTAGTAGTGTTTCTGCACTCTTAGCCGATTTTGGTGTCTCTTCGCTTCAACTTGATAAGAAGGAGAGAGGTTTTAGTTTTGAAAGTCCTACACTTGATATGAGAATGGATCAAGACAGCAACTTTAGTGCCTATGATCTCATTAACACCTACTCACAAGAGATGCTAGAGCAGATTTTTAGAGAGTATGGCGAGGTAAAAGAGCCTAAAAGAGTAGCAAAGGCAATTGTAGAGGCACGAAAAAAGAGAGCTATAGCAAGTAGTAAAGAGCTCTCACAATTAATTGCTAAACATACAAAAACAAAAAGCAAAATACACCCTGCTACACTCTACTTTCAAGCAATACGTATAGAGGTAAATCGTGAATTAGAAGAGATTATAGAACTCTTAAATATTTTAGAAGAGAAGCAGCCAAAAGGTGCTATAATTGCACTTATTACATTTCATTCACTCGAGGATAGATTGGTAAAACAGCGGTTTCGAAAATGGGCAAAGCGTTGCATCTGTCCAGCCAACTCAATTCGTTGTAGCTGTGGCAATAATAACAATCTTGGAATAGAACTTAATCGAAAGCCAATTGTAGCATCAAAAGAAGAAGTCTCTAACAATCTGCGTAGTCGCAGTGCAAAACTTAGGCTCTTTCGATTTAACGACTAAGGGGAGTATGTGCGAATTAAAACTATATTATTGCTCTTAATATTAGTTACAATACTTTTAGTAATAAAGGTATATGTTTCAAATGAGATCTATTATACAAGCAGAAAAATCCAAAAACTCTCTGAACAGATAAATGCCCTGAAAGAGGAGAGGAATATCTTAAAACTTAAAATTGAGAAACTCAAATATAAAAATACTATTGTCGATCCGCTCTTTAATTACATGCCACCAAAAGAGAGTAATAGTAGTATGCAAGAAAAATCAGCACCTCTGCAAGAAACGAAGCCAAAAACTCAAAAAAGGAGTAAAGAGATACAAAACACTAAACCAAAAGATGCAAAAGAACTCTTTCAAACTATTCATCCAGAGGATCTATTTTGATTAAAAGATTTATAGCTTTTGCAGTCGATAAAGCAATACTCAACCATATCTTTTTTATTTTAATGTTAATTTTAGCCATATTTGCCTACAAATCTATTCCAAATGAGCTCTTTCCACCTTCCAACTTAGATAAAATATCTATTGCTGGAGGATACCCTGGAGCAAGTGGCGATATATTAGATAAGATGGCCGTTAAGCCTATTGAAGAGGATCTTAAGAGTGTTGATAACATTAGTGAAATGAACTCTGTTATCCGCAATGGACGATTTACAATTACACTCGATCTTAAAGAGGGAGCTAATCCACAACTTGTGCTTAATGATGTAAAAGATGTCATCTCAAACCGCAAAAAAGATCTCCCAGCCGATATGGATGAACCAATAGCCAAAACATTAGTACAACAATTTCCACTCCTACTTATTGCTATCTCTGGAAATGTACCAAAGGAGAAACTTTTAGAGGCAGCCAAAAGACTTAAAAATAAACTGAGTAATTTTAAAGATTTAGGTACTATCGATATTCGAGGAGATGCAGACTATGTAATTAAAATTGCCCTCAATAGTGCAAAAATTGATGCTCTGCATCTTAATAAGTCACAACTCTACAATGCAATTTCTTCCCTTAGCTCAATCTTTCCAGTAGGTACAGTTAAAAATAGTGGATCTAAAATCTATCTCTCAACCATTAATGGAGAAAAGAGTGTTTCTAAATTAGAAAATACTCTTATTACTGTAAATGGAAAGAGAGTTCGGTTAAAAGATATTGCACAAATAACCTATGGACTTGATAGCTCAAATGAGATTTCAACATTTAATGGAAAGGAGAATATCTCACTTAATGTTACAAAACTCAAATCTGGAAATGCAATTGAACTAAGCAAAAAGATAAGAGCACTCCTTAAGAAATTTTCAAAAGAGTATAAAGATATTCATTTTCATGTCTATACTGATACAACTATCTGGATAAAGAATCGTATCAATCTAGTAACATCAAATA
>JALWMN010000115.1 GCA_027083895.1 Campylobacteraceae bacterium | reverse complement strand
CTTTTTGTCTTTTCTGACATCTTTCTATCCTTTTTTGAATTGAATCTAATTTTAGCACTTCTTCTGTTATAAGAAGCTATTTTCCATAGGTAAATATCAAATAAATTGATAAGTGTTACACAATATAGTAAAAACAACTATAGTTAATATATAAGTTTTTATTATACTAATAATAAATATATATTAACTATTGAATTTTATATCTTTTTTCTTAAAAGTAGCTATAATTTTATTTAGAATTTACAATAAATTTTCATTTTAAAGGCTAAAAATGAATTTAACACACTTAGATGAGAGAGATAGACCAAAAATGGTGGATGTATCCAATAAAAAGGATACCTCTAGAGTTGCAGTTGCAAGTGGTATTATAACAGTCACTCAAGAGGCTTTTGATGCAGTAATAACCAATAGTGCAAAAAAGGGTCCAGTGTTGCAAACAGCAGTAATTGCAGCAATACAAGGTGCAAAAAAGACAAGTGATTTGATACCTATGTGTCACCCTTTAATGTTAAATTCTGTTAAAATAGATCTGCAAGAGTTGCCAGAGCTTCCAGGATTTAAACTCTTTGCAACTGTTAAATTGGTAGGAAAAACAGGGGTTGAGATGGAGGCTCTTACGGCAGTAAGTATTGGTTTACTTACAATTTATGATATGCTTAAAGCAATCGATAAGGGAATGGTGATAGGACCAATCCAGCTTGAGAAGAAGAGCGGCGGAAAGAGTGGAGATTTTAAAAGAGTCTAAATAGGGGTTTTAGTTTAGGAATCTCTATTCTTAATAAAGATAATAAATTTCAATAAAAAGGAGTCAATTATGATATTAGATAAAAATACACAAGAGAAACCAGAGATTAGCTATCCAACAAAGTGGGGCTTTAAGGTAATAGGTAGAGATAAAGAGAAGGTTGAGCAGGCAATAAAAGATGTAATGGGGCAAAAGGTACATAGTTGCCAATTTAGTAATAGCTCAAAAAAAGGGAATTTCCATAGTTTTGCAGCAGAGTGTACTGTTGAGAGCAAAGAGGAGAGAGATAGACTCTATAGAGCTTTTGGTGAGCATGAAGATGTAGATTATGTCTTATAATCCTACTCTATATCTCGCGGATCAGTCTCTTGGGAGTATATCTGTAGAGTATTTAATTCAATTGCGGTTAGCTTTTTCCCAAGAGCAACGCCAGTATTGAGTCCGAAATCTTTTTGCATATTTCCATGGTCAGCAACTAAGACATCATCAACAATATCGTGTGAGAAGATATGGGTAAATGCGTTGTTTTCGAATGACTCATAATCCCACTTGTAATCAGAGGTAAAGTAGTGGTTGTGTATGAGAGCATCATCTGCATATTTGGTGTGTCGTCTACGATAGTAGGGGCGACCATAGCCATGTGAGATAAAAAAGTGTGCATAGTTATCTGCATGGATCTCAATATAGGGTGGGAGAGTCTTTATCCACTCAATATGTTTCTCAAGGAGCTTTGGAGACTCTTTGTAGGATTCTAACGTTTTTTTGCCACCATACTCTGGAAGTGTTGCCCACTCACTTTGGGGGTTGTTGTAATTTTCTAAAAAGTAGACCTCATGGTTGCCACGAACACAGCTATAGTTCTTCTCTATAATGAGTTCAATAACATCTTTTGTATAGTTTCCAAAATCGCAAACATTGCCAGTAAATATAACATCTGCATCGCTTGGAAATCTACTAAGAAGTTCTTTAAGAGTGTAGTAGCAGCCATGGACACTTCCTACAACATAAACCTCCTTTTTAAAGATAGTATTACTCATTAAGTAGTCTAAGTGATCGTTGTGAGCAAGTGCTAACTCATGAATTTGAGGTTTGTTTGTTAAAATAACCTCTGGAATAATCTTTTGTTCTACAAACTCTTTTGTTGCTTCATCATATTTGAACTTTATCTTATAACGGTAACTATCGATCTTGTCAACTGTAATTGCAAACTCAAAGAGTAAAGAGCCTTTTTGAGCAATATAGACATTGCAAACCTCAGTATCATCTGGATCGCAGGTGCAAGCATTTGTGTAACCAAAGAGCTTTCTATCTTTTAGTTTTACACTAAAGCCATGCTGTTTTAAGAGTTTAAAGATAAGCGTAGTATTGATGGTAATGTTTCTATCCTCTTCAAAACTTTTGCTTAAGAAGTTCTTCTTTTTTCTAAATAGTAGTCGCTTCATTACTCTTGTTTCTAGTTGGTTTCAAAAAATTTTATCTCTTGTAAACTTGAATCTCTATTAAGGCTACATAAAGTGGGGATAAAATAGTAAAAAAATTATTGAATGTTACTTATGTAAATGCTTTGGAGTTCGATGGAAGAGAGTGTTGAGTCAATTGTATAATTAGATATAATAAAAAAAATTAATAGAAAAAATAAACTAAGCGGGAATATATTTTTTTAGGAGTAAAATTATCCAACTTAATTTTGGAGAATATTATGAAAGAGATAGTTCGAAAGGTTCTTCCTTTAAGTTTAATAGTAGCATTACGTTTTTTTGGACTCTTTATTGTGCTCTCGGTACTTTCGCAATATGCAAAAGATATTCCAGGTGGTACAGCACTCTTAGCAGGTATTGCACTTGGAGGGTATGCTTTAACGCAAGCAGTTTTGCAGGTTCCTTTTGGGGTTTTGAGCGATAAAATAGGACGTAAAAAGACAATTTTAATAGGTCTATTGATATTTACAATTGGTTCTGTGATTGCGGCTATTGCAAATAATATCTATCTTCTTTTACTTGGACGCTTCTTGCAAGGAGCAGGAGCAATTGGCTCGGTAGTAACTGCGATGATAGCCGACCAGGTACGTGAAGATGAGCGAGCACACGCCATGGCAGTAATGGGTATGGTGATAGCTCTTAGCTTTGCTGCAGCAATGATTATTGGCCCAATTATGGCTGGGCTTTTAAGTGTCCCTTCACTTTTTTGGCTAACAGCAATACTCGCAATAAGTGCATTGGTGATTCTCTTTACCGCAGTGCCTGAGCCTCCAAAAATTGTGCACCACTATAGCGAAGAGGAGGCAAAGATCAAGCATGTCTTTAAAGATAAAGATTTAGTAAGAATGTATATTACTTTTCTCTTCCATAGCGGTACAATGGCAATTGCTTTCTTTATTATTCCAATTCTTATGAAAGAGAAATTTCATATGACTACTATGGATTACTGGAGAGTTTATCTTCCAGCGGTAATCTTTGGAATTATTGCAATGGGGCCAGCAGCAGTTTTTGGAGAGAAGTACAGCAAAGGCAAGGAGGTCTTTTTGGTCTCTATTGCTGCAATTGTTGCTTCGTTTTTGCTTATGGGTTTTAGTGATAGCTTTATTTGGTTTGCAGTAGGTGCGACACTCTTTTTTATTGGCTTTAATATGTTTGAGCCACTATTGCAAAGCTTTGTATCGAAGTTTGCCAAAGTGCACCAAAAAGGGGCCGCACTTGGAGTAGCAAATACCTTTGCTTATGTTGGTATATTCTTAGGTGGTGCAGTTGGTGGGTGGCTCTATGGGCACTATAAACAAGAGGGAGTAGCAATTTTTGTGGTTATACTTTCGCTATTTTGGGCTTTTTGGATTATTGGTATGCGAAATCCAGGGCTTCGAGCAAACCTCTTTTTGGATTTTGTACACTACGATAAAACAAAACTGCAAGGTTTAAAGAGTTTAGAGGGGATTACTGATTTCTATGTAAATGAAACAGAGGAGCTTATTGTAATCAAGTACGATGCCGACAAAATCAGCGAAGAGCAGATAAAAGAGTTTTTATACAAAGAGGGAGCAAAAAGATGAAAGAGATAACACTTGATACAAAAATAGCCGACCTCCTTGAGAATTATGATGGAATGAAAGAGATTCTTATAGAGATAAACCCAAAATTTAAAAAGCTTAACAACCCAATATTGCGGCGAACCATTGCAAAGGTTGCAGGCGTAAAGCAAGCTGCCATTGTTGGCGGAATGGATCCTCTTGATTTACTTAATAAACTTCGCAAAGCAGTAGGTCAAGTACCCTTAGAAAGTAAGAGTGCTTATGAGGAGCCAACAATTCAAGAGGCACCTTCTTGGATAGAGCAAAGCCCTTGTGTAGAGCTTAATGCCAATGAAATACTCGATAACGACGGAAATCCACTCACC
>JALWMN010000114.1 GCA_027083895.1 Campylobacteraceae bacterium | reverse complement strand
CCTTATGTGAGATTTCAGAATAGTGTACTAGACCATCAACTCCACCCACATCTACAAACATACCATAACTAGTAATTTTCTTCACAACTCCTTTTACAGGCTCCTTCGCATTAGCAATCTTATCGATCACCTCTTGCACTTTACCCTTCTCTCGTTCAATCAACTCTTTACGAGAGACAACAACAGAACCGCTCTCTTTATCAACTTTTACAATTAGAGCTTTTACTTTCTTCCCAATTGGGTTTGTTTTATTGCTAATATAAGAGAGTGTTCTTGGCATAAAGAACTCTAAGCCATCACAATCTACAATAAAGCCACCCTTATTTTTTCTAACAATAGTACCCTCTACAATGTACTCTTGAGAGTCATCATACTCTGCAATAAATTCATCCATTGCAGCACGCTTTTTTGCGAGTTCATACGATACTATTGGTCTCTCACCTTTATGCCCAGTGATAACTACATCGATCTCGTCACCCTCTTTAAAGCTAACATTCCCATCTTCATCTTTTAACTGATCAAGATTGATAATTGCCTCATTCTTACGCCCAATATCGATAATCGCTTGATTATCCTCTTCACTAATACGTACAATTGTACCTTTTACTAAGTCGCTTCCGCTCTCCTCTTTTTTAAAAGACTCTTCGAGCATTGCTCCAAAATCTACATCTTCAATTTCGATATCTTCGAATTTCATATACCTATCCCTTTTACCAAATATGCCTAGCATTATACTCTTTTTTGTTTAAAATGGATAGAAAAATTATAAAATAGCAAGAAATATCTCACCAAGCACTTCAAAAGGTAATAAGTAAGCAACTTAGTAGAAGATCTCAATATTATCAAAGAGTTAGGACTCTTTTGTCAACTCCTTGATCTTAGCAATAACATCTTCTATTATCCAATCTGGAGTTGATGCTCCAGCAGTTACGCCACACCGCTCTTTTCCATCAAACCAAGCTGCTTTTATCTCATTACTATTTTCTATATGGTAGCAGCTATCTAGATAATTTTGGCAAATATAAAAGAGCTGCTTTGTATTTGAGGAGTTTTTCCCACCAACAATAATCATAATATCACTCTTTCGAGCCAACTCTTCAGTTGCAGCTTGATTCTCAAAAGTGGCATTGCAGATTGTATTAAATACCCTTAATTCCTGCACTCTTGCTACAAGTTTAGCAGCAATTCTCTGGTATGCCTCTGGCTTTCTTGTTGTTTGTGCAACAAGGGCTACTTTAGGACCAAGCGGAAGCCCTATAATCTCATCTTCACTTAAAATCGTAAATGTCTTCTCGGGCAAAACACTATAACTTGCTACCCCCTGAATCTCTGGATGCTGTTTATCACCAAAAATAACTATAGTATACCCCTCTTTACTCATCTTCTCAACTATCTGCTGCGGTGTTGTTACATAGGGGCAAGTTGCATTAATAATCTTCTTCCCTTCAGATTTGAGTCTCTTGAGTCTCTCTTTTGTAATACCATGTGTTCGAATAATAACAGTATCGTACTTCTTAGCCTCTTCAAGTGTCTCTACAAGCCCCACTTGATGTTTCTTCTCCAAACGCTCTATCTCATCTTTATTGTGAATAAGCGGTCCAAATGTTACACTGTTTGGATGCTTCTCAGCAATATTAATTGCCCTCTTTACACCATAACAGAAACCATAAGATTTTGCTAACTCAATCTTCAAACTCAACCCCTGTAATCTGCTGTAAGATATCAAAAAAATTTGGAAATGAGGTATCAACACACGCTATATCCTCTATCTCCATACCGCAAATCAACCCCGCTATCGAAAAACTCATTGCAATCCGATGGTCACCATGGCTATTTATTACAGCATGTTTAAGCTCACCGCCATATATTCTATAGCCATCTTCATACTCTTCAACCTCTATACCGCATCTTCGCAACCCATCTACGATAACAGCAATTCGGTCACTCTCTTTAACACGCAACTCTTTAGCATTACAAACAGTGCTGCTACCCTCAGCAAGACTCATAGCAATCGCAAGGGCTGGTAACTCATCTATAAGCCATGCTATCTTAGAGTCTACCATAACACCCTTAAGCCGCCCATTATATGCTATATGAATATCACCAATTGGCTCATACTTATCCTCTTTAAGGTGATACGAAATAGACGCACCCATACGCTCTAAAACCCTATATGCCTCTATTCGTGTAGGATTTAAACTGATATTTTTCAAAATAACCTCTGCTCCAGGAGTTATCGCAGCAGCAACAGCAAAAAAGAATCCACTAGATGGATCTGCTGGTACAGTTATCTCTAAAGGTTCTAGAGGTTTCTCTAGTGGAGTAATCTCCAACCACTCTTTGCCATCTTTTATAACACTCTCTATCTTTGCACCCATTCCACGAAGCATCCGCTCGCTATGATCACGACTTAAAAAACTCTCCCTATAGAGACTCTTGCTATTAGCATGAAGTGCTGCTAATATAAGAGCTGACTTTACCTGAGCAGAATCGATAGGGGACTCATAAACAAAGCTCTTAAGTTTTCCACCACGAATATGAAGTGGAGCCTTATTCCCCTCTTCTCGTCCATCAACTCTTGCACCAATAGCTCGAAGCGGCTTAGTAACCCTTGCCATTGGCCGCTCTCGCAAATATTTATCTCCAGTAAGGACAAAACTCCCATCAATTCCACTTAATAGCCCACAATATAGCCGCATCCCAGTTCCTGCATTCCCACAATCTAAAATCTCTGCAGGCTCTTTAATCTCTAACGGTGCCTCTATAGTAACCATATCTCCATTTTGCTCTACTGCTGCACCAAGAAGCTTGGCAATCTCCAAAGAGGCAAGGGTATCTTCTGCCATAAGAAAATTCTTAATCTTCGATCTCCCGCGACTTAAAAGAGCAAACATCGCACACCGATGCGAAATAGATTTATCAGCCGCTATATCTGCACACTCTAATGAAAATGGCTTCTTCAACTTTGCAACTTTGGCTCTTTTCATCGTAGTGTTGCTCCAAAATGCTCTTGCAAGGTCTCTAAAATTCTATGCATTACACTCTCTATCTCGCTATCACTCAGTGTCGCTTGATCAGATTGGAGCGTAAAACGAATAGTTAAACTCTTTTTATCGCCTAAACTGGCATCTTCATATATATCGAGTGGATAGAAATCTTTTAAAATTGCCTCTTTTGCCTTAAGCTCTTGGAGTACTTTGGCCACTTCATAAAATGGTAAACTCTTATTAATAACAACTGAGAGATCCTTTGTAACTGCTTGAAAGTTAGAGAGTGCATGAGCATTAATATGCTTTGGCAGAATCTTCTCTATTAAAATCTCAGCAATGAATGTATCTTTGAGACCAAACTCATCAGCAATTTTAGGATGAAGTTTGGCAAGAGACCCAACATACTCTCCATCTTTTATAATTGCAGCTGCAATATATGGATGCATCAATCCACTCTTTTTCTCTAAAGGTTCTAAACGAAACTCCCCAATAACACTCCCAATTTTTGCTACAAAACTCTCTAAATCAACCATCTTAGCCTTTGCACTATTGTGCACATTCGCTCTTTGCTCTTCACCACTTAGGAGGAAAGTGATAACATCATACTCTTTGCGATCTTTTGCAAAGATAGTTCCTACCTCAAAAAGCCCTATTCGCTTCTTCCCGTAGTTTACATTACGTTTTGCTGCTTCAAGAAGATTTACTAAAATAGTTGTTCGAAGAGTATTTAACTCTTGAACTATTGGATTGAGCAAATCAAGCTTCTCATCTACAGTATCAAAACCAAACCTCTGCAATAACTCTTTATTTGAAAATGCATATGTCAATGCCTCATAGAAGTTTGCTGCAATGGCACGCTCTCGAATATCTCTTAATGATCGATAATAGAGGTAGGTATCATTAATTCTATTGGCTTCAACAACTTTTAATGGCTGCTCTTTAATATTATCTATTCCATAAATCCGCAATACCTCTTCTGCAATATCGTGGCTATTTTTAATATCGTGTCTATAGGGTGGAATCACAACAGCAAAGACATCACTATCGACCTTTTGTACATCAAACCCTAATCGCATTAAAATATTTACAATCTCTGCTTTTGATAACTCTGCCCCAATAATACTATTGATCTCACTCACCTTTACTGAGACTTTTAACCCTTCTCTATACTCACATGCAATAACATCTGCACTTGAGAATCGCACTTCACTATTAACCCGTAAAATCTCATGCTGCAGCTTCTTCATTCCAAAATCGATTGCAGTTTCACTCCCACGAGAACTATTATAGTAGAGTGCATCGGTTTGGAGTTTATTTGCATAGACCCCCTCAACAACAAACTCTGGGTCGATATAACTAGCCTCTAAGAGTACTTTTGTGCTCTTAAAATTAGCTTTATAGTCACTCTTTTGACTCACTCCAACAATAGATAAGATCTCTCCACCACATTCAACGGTTACAGTTGCATTTTGCTGCTCTTTAATCATAAGCTTCACAACATCACCACTTAAAGAGTGCAGTTTTGCAAAATCATATGCACATAAAAGTACACCACTCTCATGCTGTGCATAAGCTAAGAGTCTCTCAAGATCATCATTTGCTTCACTTTTTATAAACGCTAAACGAAGACGCTGCAAAAAGCTACTTTTAAAGCCCTCACCTTCAACAATTGAGTATGCAAGAACACACTCTGTGTCGCATCTACACTCTACTTGCAACTCTCTTGCAACACCTATGACGCTTCTATTTTTTACCTCAAACTCAAATGGTTTGAGCTCCTTCTCAAGAGCAGCTGCAAGATCTCTTGCAACACCATGGATACTATCGCAATCCCCACGATTTGCAGTCAACTCAATATCGATTACTGTATCTGCAATAGATGGATACTCATTCAGTGGCTTTCCAGGCACCATCTCCCCAATACTCTCATCTAGAATCATAATTCCATCTTCAAGCTTCGGGAGACCAAGCTCACTACTTGAGCAGATCATGCCATAACTCTCTACACCGCGAAGCTTCGCTTTTTTAATTTTAAAATCACCCGGCAAAACTGCACCAAGTGTTGCAACTGCAACATATTTTGCATCCACAACATTTGCTGCACCACACACAATCGAGACAACTTCGCTACCAATATCCACTTCGCAAAGATTTAATTTATCTGCATTTGGATGCTTACTGCAACTTATAATCTTCCCTACAACTACACGCTCATCAAAAGTATACTCTTCAATAGAGTCAACCTCTAAACCAATACTGTTGAGTGTAGTATTTAATCTACTATTATCAACATCGTTTAAATCTATATACTCTTCCAACCAACTTCTTGTAACTATCATCTAAACTGCTCCAATAATCGAATATCTCCTTCAAATAGCGAACGTAAATCTGGTACCCTATGTAGTAACATTGCAAAACGCTCAACACCCAATCCAAATGCATATCCACTTACATCTTTATAGCCTACTGCCTCAAAGACATTAGGATCAACAACCCCACTACCTAAAACCTCTAGCCATCCTGTATGCGAACAGACTCTACATCCCTTGCCGCCACAAAAGATACAGCTTATATCTACCTCTGTACTTGGCTCCGTAAATGGAAAGAAGCTTGGTCTAAATCGCACCTTAACATCTCCAAACATATAGTGGAGAAAATCTGTTAAGATAGATTTTAAATTTGCAAAACTTACAACTCCACTCTTATCAACCACTAAACCCTCTACCTGATGGAACATTGGTGTATGTGTTAAGTCATAATCGCGCCTAAATACAGCTCCGGGTGCAATCATACGTATAGGTGGCTTACGACTCATCATTGTACGAATCTGCACAGGCGATGTATGGGTCCTCAAAAGATCTCCATCACCCAAAAAGAAGGTATCTTGCATCTCTCTAGCTGGATGGTTTTTTGGTAGATTGAGTGCCTCGAAATTTGTAAAGTCATTCTCTACCAATGGACCACTTTCGACACTAAAGTTGAGTGCACTAAAGTAGTCAATAATCTTATCCATCGTCTCTTTAACAGGATGCAAAGAGCCTTTTGTCGTCTCATAACCATAGAGCGATACATCAATCACCTCTTTTGAAAGCCTCTCCTCAAGTGCTTTCTCCTCTAAAATAGCTTTTTGTTTCTCATAAACCTCTGATAGAGAGGCTTTTATCTCATTTAACTCTTTTGCAAAATCTCTCTTCTTTTCAGGAGCAATATCTTTTAGCTTCGCAAACTCAGCCGCTAGCAATCCCTTCTTCCCAAAAATTGAGACCCTTAGAGTCTCTAACTCCTCTAAACTACCTGTAGCTTCTATCTTCTTTTTTAAATCTTCCAATTTGGCCTCTTTAATCTATTTTTTCTCTATAGCAAGCTAGAGATATAATTCGCAATTGTAGCAAAAAGCTTCTAAGAGTGTCGTTATATTCTCCACCCCACACAATAAGAAAAAAAATATGCTATACTTTTGAAAAATAAAAAATAAGGAGAATCGATGTGTATATTTTGCAAAATTGTAGAGGGTAAAATTCCTAGTAATAAAGTTTTAGAGAATGAACAATTTGTAGCATTCCACGATATTAATCCAGCAGCTCCAATCCATATTTTAGTAATTCCTAAAGAGCATATAGAGTCATTCCAAGAGGTCGATAGCCAAACTATGGCAGCAATGACACCATTTATCCAAGAACTCTGCAAAAAGATTGGATTAGATAAGAGTGGCTATCGATTAATTACCAATATTGGTAATGATGGGGGACAAGAGATTAAACATCTCCATATCCATGTGCTAGGTGGCGGAAAACTCATCTGGAAACACTACCAAGAGAGTGATCCACACAAGAGTATATAACTGTTACTTAGTTAAAATTCAGATCTAACTAGCTCTGAGCTCTATGCTCTTAGCTTTTCGCTTTAAGCCTCTCCCTTACCACTCAAAATATGTTTTTACTGTACCTAGCTCACTAAAGTTGTAATGCTCTATACCCTCTTTTGTCTCAATAGCAATACCCTCATCTGTAGCTTCGATGAGTCTCCCTTTACTCTTTTTGCCACCAAGTACTTTTACTTTTACCTTTTCTCCTATAGAGTGTTTAAAGTGTTCAGGCTTTGTAAGTTTCCTCTCAACACCAGGTGAACTAACTTCAAATCGATATTCACCATTTACTGGAGGAGTAATATCTAATAGAGGCGAAATATCTCTTGAGATATCACTACAAAGATCAATATCAACGCCACCATCTCTTATAACTGTGACTCGAAAGATTGTTTCACCATTCTCCTGTACAATTTCGCTATCATACAATGTTGCACCATACGATTTTACAATCTTCTCTATTGAATCAATAAGTGCCACTAGCTCTCCTTTTTGATCTGATCAAAAAGCTTATCTAGTGAAGCGATCTTCTCAAGATGGTCATCAAATATAAAGGTGAAATTTGGAGATCGAAACCACCCCTCGCTCTCTCTAATATAATTTTTTAAAAACCCCTCTACTCTTTTTAGCTTCTTTATAATATCTCTTTGTTCCTCATTGCTAAATCCACTCTTTTCAAGATAGACCTTCGCATCATAGCGACCCCTAGAGCATACAACCTCTGTTACCATTAAGTTTTGCAACTGCTCATCATCTAACATTGCAAAGGCTTCGGGTAAAATCTCTTTTAAGAGAACCTCCGTTCTTTTCCGTTTTATCTCTGCTTGCTTCATAAACTCGCTTGCTCCTCAACCTCTTTAAAGGCTTCAATTACATCACCCTCTTTGATATCATTAAAGTTCTCAAGCATAATACCACACTCATACCCCTTTTTCACCTCTTTAACATCATCATTAAATCGTTTAAGTGAACTGATCTTTGTTGTATAAACAACCACTCCATTGCGAATTAAACGTGCACCTGCATTTCTCTCTATCTTACCATCAATCACCATACAACCTGCAATTGTACCAACTTTTGCAACAGTAAATGTCTGGCGAACCTCTGCTTGCCCTATAATCTCCTCTTTAACCACTGGACTCATCAATCCACTAAGGAGAGCTTTTGCATCATCTAAAAGATCATAGATAATACTATAAGTTTTAATCTCAACACCTAGCTCTTTTGCTTTATTCTTGACTGCTCCAGTTGGACGCACATTAAATCCAATAATATAGCAGTGCTCACTCGCATCAGCTAAAATCACATCACTCTCTGTAATACCCCCTATACCACTATGGATAATCTGGATCTGCACCTCATCATTTTTAAGCTCCTCAAGTGCCTTTTTAATAGCCTCTAGAGAACCTTGCACATCTGCTTTAATAAGTACTGGCAGCTTCTTTACTTTCCCTTCTGCAATTAGATCACTTAATTCATCTAAAGAGACTTTTGTCGATTTTGAGAGCTCTTTAATACGGGCTAACTCTTTTCTCTTTTGAGCAATCTCTCTTGCCTCTTTCTCACTCTCTACAGCTACAACAATATCTCCAGCTTGTGGCACCTCATTTAAACCTACTACAGCTGCTGGTGTACTAGGACCAATTTTTTTAGCTCTACTTCCATCATCTAAGATCATTGTTCTTACACGCCCATAGGTAATACCAGCTATTACATTATCTCCAACACTCAAACTTCCATTCTTTACAATAATATTTGCAACTGCACCCAAGCCTTTCTCCAGTGAACTCTCAATAACTATCGCTTTTGCTTTTCTATTTGGATCTGCTCTAAGCTCCATAATCTCAGCTTGCAGCAATATTGTCTCAAGCAGATCATCAATCCCCTCACCACTATGGGCTGATACTGGAACAAATTCATATTCGCCACCCCAATCAACAGGGACTATCCCAATCTCTGCCATCTGCGATTTGACATTATCGATATTTGCTTCTGGTTTATCAATTTTATTAATAGCAATAATTATTGGCACATCTGCAGCTTTTGCATGCGAAATAGACTCTTTGGTTTGTGGCATTACACCATCATCTGCAGCAACTACAATAATTGCAATATCGGTAGCTTGTGCACCACGTGCTCGCATCTGAGTAAAGGCTGAGTGACCTGGGGTATCGATAAATGTAATCTTCTTACCATCCTTCTCAACCTGATAAGCTCCAACATGCTGCGTAATACCACCCGCCTCTTTGGCTGCCACTTTTGTAGATCGAATCTTATCTAAAAGCGAAGTCTTCCCATGATCAACATGCCCCATAATTGTAACTACTGGTGGTCTCTCCTCTTCAGTCTCATTAGGAATTGCATCATACTGAGCAACATAATCTAAGAGGTCAAGTGGATTGATTGTCTCCACTTTTACACCAAACTCTTCTGCTAAAATCTCAATAGAGTCCTTATCTAAGAAGTCATTCTTTGTAACCATTGTTCCAAGCTCAAAGAGAACCTTTACAATCTCGCCTACACTTCTTCCTATCTTCTCAGCAAACTCATAAACACGTACATCTTCTGGAATCTTAACCACATCAACCTTTTTGGGTTCAGCATCTTTTTTATAATCTCTTTTTTTCTTTTTACGCCTACTTGGAGTTCTATGCTGCACACGGTTTGCTAAATGCTTTTGCGAACCACCCATTACAGCTCTTTTTCGACTCTCCTCTTTTTTGCGAAGCTCTTGACGTTGTGCCTCTTCATAGATAATCTTATCTGAGAAGTCTAAAAGTACAATCTCCTCTTGCTCATATATCTCATTTGTATCCCCTAAATTTCTATCAAAAAGATCAATTTTATGTCCACTCTCTTTAGCGGCTACAGGGGCTTTTTTCTTCTTTTTCTTTCCTGATGGCTGTTGCTCTTTAGCCAATTCACTCTTTTGACTCTTTGGTGGCTCCTCTTTCGGAGCTGGTTTTGGATTCTTCTTCTTTACAATAGTAATACCACGACGCTTTTTAGGCTCTTTTTTAACACTCTCTTGTGTCTCTACAACCTCTTCTTTACTCTCTTTTGGTGTAGCTACAATCCCTTTTCGCTTCTTTGCAACCTTTTTTGTCTCCTCTTTTAGCACTTGCTCTTTTTGCTGTTGTGTCTCTACACCCTCTGTTTTCTTCGTCTCTGCTACTTCCTTTTTAGTCTCACTCTTCGATTGAGACTCTCTATTTGCACTCTCTTTGGCACCCTTTTGACTCTTAGGCTCCTCTTTTACAAACCCTTCTGGTAGCTTTCCTGATATAAGATAGTTCATTAAAATTTCTGCTTGCTGCTCATTAATAGTACTATTTTTTGCTCTTACCTTAAATCCTAACTCTTTGGCCTTCTCGAGTGCAACCTTGTCGCTTGCACCAGCTTCAAGAGCCACCTCTTCAATCTTAATCTTTGACATTACTACTTAACTCCTTCAATAGTGCTTCTACACTTGATTTATCTATCTTCATTCTACCTGCAATGATCTTAGAGATATGTCTATTTCCTTGCAAGCATACTCTACAGAGGTAAAAACTTCGCCCCTCTCCACTATAGAGAACTATCTGCCCTTTCTCTTTTTGTAATCGAATGAGCTCTTTTTGAAACGCTCTCTTTTGACATCCTATACACATCCTTATAGGTTCTCTTTTTCTCTTCGACATTATAGCACAATTTCCTATAGCCTGCTGATTACTCCATAATTATCCAGATCACAAACCATTACTCTAAATTCACTAAAAGCATTCTCAAGAGCCTCTGCAACACCTTTCGCATCATCCTCATAGCACAAAGAGAAGAATGTTGAGCCGCTTCCAGAGAGCGTACTCATTAAGGCACCATTCTCAAGAGCAATCGACTGTACACGAAAGAGCTCAGGCATCATCGCCATCCTTCTATCTTGATGGATACGATCTCTCGCAGCAATACGCAGCTGATCCCACGACTCACTCATAAATAGAGCAGTCATATAGGCTGCGTGCGAAAGTGAAAAGATAACCTCATCTTTATGGTAACTTGTTGGTAGAACTGTTCTTGATCTATTCGTCGAAATTGTCTTATTGGGAATTACCAAAACAGCTTTCAGGTAATTTGGTAATCGATGCTTTTTACTATAGACTCTCCCCTCATGTAAACAGGCAACATTAAAACCACCCATCACTGCAGGAGTAATATTATCTGGATGATGCTCATACTTGAGTGCTAAATTAAGAATCTTTCGTTTATTATATTTTACTCCAGCAGCCACATGTGCTGCAGTCAAAGCCGCAATAATAACAGCCGATGAGCTCCCAAGCCCTCTTGAGATTGGAATTCTATTGGTAAACTCAAAACGGAATGTATTATACTTTCCTCCACTAAGTCTTTTATAGTGTTCATTAAAGATACTCAAAAACATTGAGTTTCTCTTTATCTTTGGATTTTTTGAGCCCTCTCCCTTTGTCGAAACACTTAAGAAGCGAGATGGCTTAATCACTATCTCATTACGCAAATTAATCGAAAGACCAAGTGTATCAAAGCCTGGTCCTAAATTTGCACTTGTTGCCGGTACCGAAACTAACACAACACCCCTTTACTTCTACCAAATACTACATTAAACTGCATCTATATGATAATCTGGCTCATTTCTATTTAAAATCACAATATCATCCAACACTTCTGGCATAAAAAAAGAGCTCTCTTGCACACTTGCAAACTTTTTCGTTATTATATTCTCTTTTTCTTTGATAAAATAGAGTTTTCCCAACGCCTTAATTGGTTTATTGCCATTAAGATCAAAAGCACTTATTGCATCAAAGGGGACTCCTTTAAGAATCTCTAGACTCTTAAGAAGTGTATAGCATATCTTTGTAGCCATATGGCTTCCGGGCCCACTTGTATAGATAAATCGCTCTACCCCTTGCTCTAATAACTCTTGTATAGTTGGCAATAGAATATCTGACGCCAACCCCTCATAACGCTTAACACCAACAAGCTTACCATCTCTATAAATCCCTACTTCAATTGGCGAAGTAATTGAGTTTATAACTGCTACTATATCCAAACCTTTCATTTAAATTGATACACTTTATAATCAAACCCTCTCAAAAACTACTAATTTCACTCTAGATAGATATAATTTTTCGCTTTACAAACACAAAAAAAATTTATTAAAAAGAGCAAACGTATCTGCCCTTTCGGGAGAAAGTGCTCTTTTTTAGCCTTACGGCTAAGATAATTTTTTTTGCTAAAATTATAAAGCTTTCATTCAATTCATAGTTTTTTAGAGGGTTCAATCTCTATTAAAATAAGCTACTTTTAGCATACTCTAATAGAGACTTGAAGATACCCAAAAGAGATTACAGCTTTTTGAACCAAAATTTTGTAATAAAATTAGCAAAGATTTGGTAAATGATTTGCTAAAGGTTATTAATCTCTAATGCAAATTTTTGGTTGAATCTCTATGCGAAAACCTTGGATAGTTCGTAACTCTCCTCAATCTCTCCTAAATGAAGCATCTCATATGCATCACTACTCTCTAAGAGTTTCATGGTTAAGAGATGATTCAACTCATGACTACTAGCAACTGCACTATACTCCCCAATGACTGTAGCCCCAAGCACCATCATATCACCCATAGCATCTAAAATTTTATGCCGTACAAACTCATCTTCAAAGCGTAACCCTTCAGGATTTAATACAGAGTGTTCATCTAAGCCAATTGCATTCTCCAAGCTCGCACCAAGTGCAAGATTCATACTCTGCAGATACTGAATATCTCGTAAAAATCCAAATGTTCTTGCTCGTGCAATCTCCTTTATAAAACTACTCTTTGTAAATTGATACTCAAAACTTTGCTCTCCAATTACTGGATGGTCAAAGCGAATAGTAAAATTAAATCGTGGATGTTTAGCTGGTTTTAAAAGAGCCACCTTCCCATCTTGCTCTACTTTCACCTCTTTCTTTATAATTAATAGCGACTTTTGTGCCTGCTGCTTTACGACACCAGCCTCATCCAAAAGCATACAAAATGATATCGCACTCCCATCCATTACAGGCATCTCATTTCCATAAACAACTACACGCAAATTATCTATCCCATATGCATAAACTGCAGCTAAAAAGTGCTCTATCGTCGAAATTGCATATGGACGCTCCCCCAATACTGTTGCCAATTTTGTCTCAGTAACACTTTTGGGAGTTAAAGGAATCTCCGTGCCACTAAATGCATGAATAAATGTTATGCCACTACCACTTGCAGCTGGCTCCAACACTAAACGAATTGGCTCACCACTATGCAGGCCAATACCTGTAACTTCTACCGTTTTTTGAATTGTTTGCTGCAACATCCTCTTTCCGCCTCTTTATCTAACTATCCTAATTATACCCTAATTTTATGTCAGCTTTTTGAAAAACCGACAAAATATAGTCATTTATCCACTTTTTATTCATCCACTCTAGAGGATAAACCTCTATCCCTTGTACCAAAACTCCAAAATGGAGATGATCACCTAAAGCCAAACCACTCTTTCCAGTTAAACCAATTACCTCATCTGCAGTAACACTCTCATTGGCTTTAAATCGCATCTGCGAAGTGTGGCCATAAAGGGTAAAAAGACCTAAACCATGATCGATAATAATCATATTGCCATAAATTCCATTTGGTGCAGCATATACTACTACACCTGGCATTGATGAGTAGATTTTATCATGTTTAATACTCGCTAAATCATACCCTAAATGGTAAGAGGTAGAGACAATATTCTCTCTCCTTTTATAGTAGTAGTACCGTTTGACACCAAAATCTGAAACACGTTTTGCTCTATGGAGCGGATAGAGCCTATGAACCTCCCACTTCTGCCCTATTGGTGTTACTGCTTTTGTATATTGGTGAATCAGCTTCTCATTTATTAGACGTAACTCCTCATTGATTGCCCGTAACCTCTCTAACCTATCCTTAATATTTGCATACTGTGGATACTCAGAAGCAAGTTCAGCTATCTTCCCATCAATAAAACTATCTCTTGCAGCAATATAAGAGACTCTATATCGTTTCAAATTGCGACGTATTGATAATGGAAGAGAGGCTCTATTTCCAGCACTATCTACTGCAATAATCTTAGGTGTAAACTGCTCTTGATTAAATGGCCATGCAATAAGAGATACATATACTCCCTCTTTTTTATATGGTATAGCTTTAAAGACTCTACCTTGCCCAATATCTATATAGCTCTCTTTGAGATGCTCCTCATCAACTTTATAGATAACTAATGCACTCCCACCTTTTAAGATAGCTGGACTTTTTGCAATTACTCTTATTTGAGGTGCTACACTATCTATATATAACACCCCTTTTTTATGGGATCTATTTCCTAGAAAAAAGTTCCATAAACTGCGATCTGTTACAACTATCTCATAACTCCACTCCCCATTTTTAGTAGCTACTATCTCCTTTGGAAGCTTCAAATGTATCGCACTAACTTTTAGACCTTCTGCTAAAGGCTTATCGAGCAGAACTCTCTTCTTATCACCATTTTTAATCAAAAGCTCTACCCGTTTTAGGGCATAGTTATCAGAGATTTGAAAATCTATACTCCCATCTGCTCCAACCACAATATTAGAGTCAGCTACTATCTGAGGAGGGGTCTTCTCAAATTGGGGTAAAGTATAGAGAAAAGCCGCACCAGCTAAAAGAAGAAGAAACAATATCCCTATATAGAGTGCACTACCTCTTTTTCTTTTTGAACGAACTCTAGCTCTTCTCATATACTCCCTCTCTTCATACTCTCTATAATTCTCTCTTTTAACTGCTCAATTGTAACATCTTTTGCTTCAAATCCCGCTGCATTCTTATGACCACCACCACCAAAATACTCTGCAATCTCTGCAACACTCCTCTTTTTTGAACGAAGTGAAACCTTTAATCTATCCTCTAACTCAACAATTAAAAGAGCTATCTCTACTGTCACTAAATTAAGAGCAAAATTGACTATCCCATCAATATCACTCACCTTCGCACCAGTTGCTAAGCGATCCTCTTTGGTTATTACCATCACTGCTACCGTTGCATCATCTAGCAACTCTAAAGAGTCGATTGCACGGGCAATTAACCTTGTATGAGCCAAACTCTCTCTTCGATTCACCATCTGGGCAATATAGCTTGGATCCAATCCATATCCCAAAAGCTCACTTGCTATATCAAATGTATTTCGATTAACAAGTGTAGAGGTAAAATTTAAACTATCACTCAACAAAGCACTATAGAGAGCTTCAGCTACATCTTTATTAATTGCAAAGCCCTCTTTTAGGAGTTTAAAAAGTACAGCTGCTGTTGCCACTTCTACCTCTACTATATTTAAAACTCCAAATCGACTATTGCCCATATGGTGATCAATATTAACAACAACTCTCCCATGCAGAGAAAATCCAGCCCGTTTACTCTCACCACAATCGAGTGTAACAACTAAAGAGTCACGAAAACCTATCTCATGTTTATACTGCTTAAAACCATTTAAAAAATCAAACTTTAAAGGCAAATCTCTATCTTGACAAACAAGCTCAACCTGATACCCCATAAGCTTTAAACTATTAAAGAGAGCTATAGCACTCCCAATAGTATCCCCATCAGGACGGATATGCGAAACTACTGTAACTTTTCTATGCTTATCTAAAAGCTCTCTAAATTTACTTGCTAACTCTTTATAATCCAAAATCTACTCCATATTTAACATAAATTTTGCATTAGAAACTAATAACATTTGAATCCTCTAAAAAACTATGAATTGAATGAAAGCTTTATAATTTTAGCAAAAATTATATCTATATATCTATGCTAGAGTGAAATCAATGGTTTTTTAGAGAGTTCACTTATCAAACATTTAGGATTAAATAGCAATATAACCTTCTAGGTATTTAGCTACATAACCAGCTATCTCTACCCTATCCCCCTTATGAGCACAAAAAACTTCACCAGATCTTTGAGAGAGCTGCTTTGCTTTGAATCTATCCTTTTGCAAAACTCTACTCCAATAGGGTACCAACTCTGTAAATACTGAACCAGTTACTGGATCTTCATCAATACCAATCTTAGGAGCAAAATACCTTAAAACAAAATCATACTCTTGGCTCTTTGCTGTAACAATCACCCCTCTTGCATCAAGCTGCTTTAATAACTCTATATTAGGGTTTAAATTTACAATATCCTCTTCATCTTCAAATATTAATAGATAATCGATAGATCTATAACACGCAATTGCTCTTTTTCCAAATGCACTTTCTAAGCTACTTGG